>NZ_JBYIQP010000057.1:0-44748 GCF_057707665.1 Actinacidiphila sp. bgisy167
GTCCAGACCTCTTGACGGGATCGGGGGGCGGCAGTTCAATCACGGCGTGAACAAAGCCTTCGACGAAGGCGGGCAGGAACCCTGCGCCCTCACATGAGAATTGTCAGGTTCACGCCAATCCTTTGTCGGTCCGCCCCCACAACCGCCCCGAAAGGCAGCGCCCTTGTGAAGGCACTCCCCCCACCCCCGCGCCCGCACCGGCTCCCGCGCGCCCGCGGCCTGCTCGCCGCCGGCGTCGCCGGACTCCTCGCCCTCGCCGCTCTCACCACCGCCGGCCCCACCGAACCCCCGCTTCCCGCCACCCCCGCCGCCGCGGCCGCCGTCACCACCTTCGCCGACGAGTTCGACGGCCCGGCCGGCGGCGCCGTCGACGGCGGCAAGTGGCAGATCGAGACCGGCGACAACGTCAACAACCACGAACGGCAGTACTACACCGCCGGGAACCGCAACGCGGCCCTCGACGGCCAGGGCCACCTCGTCATCACCGCCCGCAAGGAGAACCCGGCGAACTACCAGTGCTGGTACGGCACGTGCCAGTACACCTCCGCCCGGCTCAACACCGCCGGCCGTTTCAGCACCACGTACGGCCACGTCGAGGCCCGCATGAAGATCCCGCGCGGCCAGGGCATGTGGCCCGCGTTCTGGATGCTGGGCAACGACATCGGCAGCGGATGGCCCGCCAGCGGCGAGATCGACATCATGGAGAACGTCGGCTTCGAGCCCGGCACCGTCCACGGCACCATCCACGGCCCGGACTACTTCGGCTCCGGCGGCATCGGGGCCGGGTACACCCTGCCGGGCGGCCAGGCCTTCGCCGACGCGTTCCACACCTTCGCCGTCGACTGGGGTCCCGACTCCATCAGCTGGTCCGTCGACGGCACCGTCTACCAGCGGCGCACCCCGGCCGACCTCGGCGGACGCCGATGGGTGTTCAACAAACCGTTCTTCATCATCCTCAATCTCGCGGTGGGCGGTTACTGGCCGGGCGATCCCGACGGCAGCACCGCCTTCCCGCAGCAACTGGTCGTCGACTACGTCCGCGTCACCACCTCCGACGACGGCGGGGGCGGGGGCGGGGACGGTACGACCGGCCGCATCACGGGCCTGGCCGGCAAGTGCGTCGACGTCGCCGGCGCCAACCCCGCCAACGGCACCCCCGTCCAGCTCTACGACTGCAACGGCACCGCCGCACAGCAGTGGACCGCGGCCTCCGACGGCACCCTGCGCGCCCTGGGCAAGTGCCTGGACGTCAAGGACTTCGGCACGGCCGACGGCTCGCAGCTGCAGCTGTGGGACTGCGCGGGCAGCACCAACCAGAAGTGGGTCATCACCGGTGCGCGCGACATCGTCAACCCCCAGGCGGACAAGTGCCTGGACGTCACCGGCAACAGTTCCGCCAACGGCACCAGGCTCCAGCTGTGGACCTGCACCGGCGCGGCCAACCAGAAGTGGACGCACACGCCCTGAGCCTTCGGGGCACCGGCCCCGCACCGCACCCGTACCGCACCACACCGACGGCTCGTCGGCGGGACCGCCTCACGGCGGTCCCGCCCCTTCGCCGAAGGTCAGAACTGCACGTCGGAACAGGCGTAGAAGGCGTTGCCGGTGTCCGCGACGGACCAGACGGCCAGGATGATGTGCCGCCCGGACCGAGTGGGCATGGTGCCCTGGTGGGTGACGGTGGCGGGCGGCCTCGCACCGTTGTAGGGGACGGTGAGAAACGGCGTGAGGGTGAGCGCGGAGCGGGTGAGCGGGCGGCTGGGGTCGAAGCCCTGCTTGGTGATGTAGTAACGGAAGTCGCTGGTGGCGTGCGAGGCGGTGAACTGCCAGCGGAAGCTGTAGGCCTGACTGGCAGTCACCTTGGTGGCGGGCCAGCCGGTGCCGCCGCGCGGGTCGTCGAGCTGGGCGAACCGGCTGTTGCCGCCGGCGCAGAGCGTGCCGTCGGACGGGCCGGAGGACGGGAAGCCCTTGGGGCCCTCGACGCTCTGCGGCTCCCACTGGATGTCGCCGCAGCCCGTGACGGTGCCGTTGGCGCAGAGCTTCTGACGGCTGATGGGGGCGTCGGTGTAGCCGTGGCTCCAGGCGCTGCCGGTGCCGAGCGCGCAGAGCCCGACGAGGCCAAGGCCGATGACGGCGGCGCCGATTTTCCTGTGCATGCTTCGCTCCTCGGAGAACGTGGGGGAGTTCTGAGATGCGCAGCCCGCGAGCCGAGGTCTAGACCACAAGTGACGATACTCCCGACAAAATGGTCATGTCCATACCAAGAATGCGCCGAAAGCAAGAAGCCCCGGCCGGGACGGGGGGATCCAGCCGGGGCAGACAGAGAAGGCCGCCGCGGACACTCCTGGTCCGCGCAACCGACAGAATGATTTTAACAGCGGTCGAGTGGTGCTCCGCGCCGCTCACATGTGCTCCTCACACGTGTCAACGGTGTGCTGTCACAGAGATGCGCGGGTCCAGTATCCGCTGCAAGCGGTACGCCACCGGACGGAAGCCCACCGCCGGCCAGTGCCCGGCCGACACCGGTGAAGCGGCCGGCCAACTGGCCGTGATGTGCCGGTAGCCGCTGTCGTACGCCCAAGCCAGCGCAGTCGCGAGCAGCACCCGGCTGATGCCCTCGCCCCGGGCGGCCTGCGTCACGTACGCCTCGGCCAGTTCCACGCACCCGTCGGGCACGACCGGGCCCGACGCCGCCGGCGTCAGGACCACCATGCCGATCTCCTCACCGCGGCGGGCCGCGATCCACGCGCCGCTGCGCGCGTCGGCCAAGGCGTCCGCGTAGTGGGTCCGCAGCGCCGCGAGCGCCCGCTCGGGCTGCGGCCGGAACACCGCCGTACCGCGGTCCGCCCGTGCCGCCTCCACCGCCATCCGCCCGATCCGGTCCAGGTCGCCGGGGCCCGCACGGCGCACCGAGAGCGCCTCCACCCCGCGCGGCTGCCGCCCGCGCGGCCGCACCGCCATCAGGCCCCGCACCCGCTCCAGGCCGAAGCCACCCCTGAACCATGCGGCGGCCACCGCCTCGTCGGCCGGCAGGTCCACGTAGTGCACATGGCGGCGCTGCGCGACCAGGCGCTCGGCCACCGCCGCGTACAGCGCGCGCAGCACGTCCTCCCCGTCCCGGCCGCCGCGCAGCGCGTGAGCCCCGTACGGGACGAGCGCGGAGCGCGGGTGGGCGCGCAACGCGGCCAGGTCGTCGTCCGCCACGTCGAGCGGGGTGGCGACGAGATAACCGGCGAGCGTCCCGCCGCCGCGCGCGAGGACGGCCTCCGCTCCCGGCGCGGCCAGGACCCCGCCGAGCAGCCCCTCCCCCGCCGGCGGCGCGGTGGTTCGGCCCGACTGGTGGGGCAGCGACTTGCGGGCCCTGGCGTACCAGCGGTCGAGGAGGGCCGCCGACTCGGGGACGTGCTCGGTGGTCAGCGGGGAGATGGCGACAGTCATGGTGGTCCGCGACGGTAACGGTCCGGCGGGGCCGCGGCAAGGCCGGCGGGTCACCCGCTCCAGGCCGGATGCCGCGGGTCGTCGGTGTGCACCAGCACGTCGGCGGTGGCGCCGGGCGCGCACTCCTGCTCGTAGCGTGCGTACGCCGGGAGCGTCCAGCGCTCGTCCTGGGGCGTGCGGCGGGCCAGGGCCGCCTCCGACATCCGCAGGTGGACGCAGAGGTCGACGGGGAAGCCGTAGCCCTGCAGGAGCGCCCCCTCCAGCAACAGAACGCCCCCGGGCGGCAGTTCCTCATACGCGGTCCGCGTCGCGCGGTCGGTCGCCGGGTCGTACCGGGAGGGCAGCACCCGCCCGGTGCCGCCGGGCGCGAGCGGGTCGAAGACCTCACGCCACAGCGCCCCGCTGTCCAGCCAGCGCTCGTAGTAGGCGTCGGCGTCGTGGCGTCCCAGCTCGTAGCGCTGCGAGGCGGGCCGCCAGTAATTGCGCGCCTGTACCCGGACGACCGGCCGGCCCCTCAGCCGCAGCGCCTCGGCCAGCGCCTCGCCCAACACGTCCGGGCGCGTGGCCGGTGCTCCGTCCAACGCCACCCGGGGGCGCTCGCCGCCGTCGTCAGGCGTCAGGTCCAGCACGCGGTCCGCGACGGCGTCGGTCAGCCGTTCCCAGGTCACAGGCGTCAGTCGCACGCCCCCATACTGCCCGTCGCGGTCCGCGCCCGCGCAGGCGGCCCGTGCTCACCCCTCGTCGGAGACCTGGCCCGGTTCCCACGGCATCCCGAGGTCGACGGTCGTGCCCTCCCCCGGCGCGCTGCGGACGGTGAGCCGGGCGTCGATGAGGTCGGCGCGCTCGCGCATCGCGGACAGGCCCATGCCGGCCGGTGGCGACGACGGCCGCGTGGCGCGGCGGTCGTCCCGCCCGGCGGCGGTCGCCACGGCCATGCCGTGCCCGTTGTCGCTGATCGCCACGTGCACGCCCCGCTCGTCGCTGTCGAGGCTGACCACCACCCGGGTCGGGTCGGCGTGCTTCATCGCGTTGGTGACCGCCTCCTGGACGATCCGGTACAGGTGTGCCTTCGTCTCGACGCTGAGCCGGCCGCAGGCGGCGTCCGCCCGCGCGCCGATCCGCAACTCCGTGCGGATGCCGTACGTCTCGTAGAAGCGCCGGCACAGCGCCTGCAGGGCCGGACGCAGCCCGAGTTCGTCCAGGACCACGGGCCGCAGGTCGACGATCAGGTGCCGCAGCGAGGCGATCTGGTTGCCGACCAGGCCGCGCGCCTGGTCGATGGCCTCCCGCATCGCCTCCGGGCGGCCGTCCGCGGCGGCGGAGGACAGCACCACCTGCACCGCCCCCAGTTCCTGCAGGGTGTCGTCGTGCAGTTCGCGCGCCCAGCGGCGGCGCTCGCGCTCCGCACCGTCGTGCTGGGCCCGTACGCGCTCCCGGCGCAGTCTGGCCTCCCGGTGCGTCGAGGACCGGACGGCGTACAAGGCGTAGGCGACCAGCAGCAGGGGGAGCACGTGCAGCACGTTCAGCAGGGGCTGCTGGGCCACGCGCACCGTCCCGGCCACCGTCAGCATCAGCGCGAAGGCGATGGCCACCACCAGCCACAGCCGCTGCCGCGGCGCCACCAGCGGGGTGAGCAGCAGGTAGCACACGGCCGATGCCAGGGCCAGGTAGAGCTCCACGGTCTGGGAGCGGTCGGTCACCTCCATGACGGTCGCCGCGGCGAGCAGCAGAGTGCCCAGCCCCTCTAGGGCCAGGCGCGTCCCGGTCCTTCCGTGGCCGGACGGGGTCATGCCACCAGCCCGCGCTCTCTGGCCGCGGCGATCAGCTCGGCCCGGCTCTCCTTGCCGAGCTTGTCCCGCAGCCGCGACCGATGGGTCTCCACGGTCCGGATGGACACGAAGAGGCGCCGGGCGATCTCCTGGTTGGTGTGCCCCAGCGCCAGCAGGGTCAGCACCTGGGCCTCCCGGTCGGTGAGCGGCTCCTCGTGGTGCCGCTCCGCCAGGTCCAGGTCCTCGACGGCCAGCCGTGCCCCCAGCGAGGGCTGGACGTAGGTGGCGCCGCCGGCGACCTGGTGGGCGGCGGCGAGCAGTTCGTCCGCGGCGGCCTCCTTCAGCAGGTAGCCGGCCGCGCCGGTGCGCAGTGCCTCACGGGCGAACGCCGGGTCCTCCTGCATGGTCAGGACCAGGATGCGCGTCCTGGGCGACTCGGTCAGCAGGGCGGGGATCGTCGGCAGACTGGATCTGCCGGACATCGTCAGGTCCAGGACGAGTACCCTCGGGCGGTGGCGCCGTACGGCCTCCATGGTCTCGACGACCGTGGCCGTCTCGGCGACGATCTCGAAGGCCGGATCGGCGGCCATCAGCAGCCGCATGCCCGCGCGCACCACCAGGTGGTCGTCGGCCAGTACGACCGGGATGGCCTGGTGATGCCTGCCGTCTGGGCGGCTGCGCACGTCCATACCACACACGGTAGATCGCGCGCGCGCGAGGGGCAGCCCGTCGCGGCCGGGCTGCGGTAAACCCGCAGTCACATCTGCGGGCGAATCCTGATGTCCTCTGCGGACCCGAAGGGATGTCGCCGCCTCGGTGCGGAGGCAGGCTCGGTGCGAGTGCTGATGAGCCAGCCGACCGCCCACCCCGAACCTCATCCGAGGCGACCGCCATGCTTTGTGCCACCCTCCCGCCCCAGGCTGCCGACCACGCGGACCGGCCGTGGTCCTACGACACGGCCGAGCAGCTCGTGAACTCCGCCGTGCCGGCACTGGCCGACTTCGCCGCCGTCGAGGTGTCCGAGGCCACCGTCTCGGAGAGGGCCGCCGTCTCGGGGCTGCCGGCGACCGGGCTCGTCTTCCGCCGCGGGGCCTTCAAGGCGGCCCCGGGCACCGCGATCCCGCGTGCCTACGAGGTCGGTGAGATCAGCAGCGTGCCGGCCAGGACGCCGTACCACGCCTCGCTGACCGACCTGCGGCCGCACCTGGTGATGAACCTGCGCCCGCAGACGGGGTGGCTGACCCGCGACCCGGTGCGCGCCCCCCTGATGCGGATCACCGACGCCCACTCCCTGCTCGTGACACCGCTGGAGGTCGGCGGTGTCGTCCTCGGCATCGCGTCCTTCTACCGCAGGGGGGACTCCGCCGCCTTCTCCCGGTGCGACCTGCTGGCGGCCGGCCGGCTGGCGCGCGAGGCCGCCCGGCTGCTCGACGCCGCCCGCCGGCGCCTGGTCGAGTACGCCACCGGGCGGATCCTGCAGGAGGCCCTGCTCTCGACGCAGGGGCCGAGGATCAGCGCGATCGAGGACCCCCGCGGGCATGTGCCGCCGTCGGCGGCCCCAGGCGCCTGGGTGGACGTCATCCCGCTGTCCAGTGCCCGGGTGGCCCTGGTGGCCGGATCGGTGCGGGGGCGCGGTGTCTCCGCGGCGACCGCGATGAGCCAGCTCAGGGCCGCCGTCCGGGCGCTCGTCATGCTCGACATGAGCCCCGGCGAGGTACTCGCGCGGCTCCACCGGCCCACGGCCGCTCCGACGGGCGGCGAGGAAGACCAGTGCCTGATCGCCGTCTACGACCCGGTGGCCTGCCACTGCACGGTGGCGTGCGGCGGCTACGCCGCCTCGACCCCTCCGGTGCCCCCGCGGGCGCTGGACGAGGGCTTCCACGCCTCCGGCGAGCCGGAGGTCTCCGAGTGCGACGTGCCGCCCGGCTCCGTGCTGCTGCTGAGCTGCAGCACGGACGGTGTCCCGGCCGGCGCGGAGGCCGCCGGCCAGGTGACGGGGCTGCGGGTGCTGCCCGCCGACGACGCGGTCGACGTGGACCCGGCGGCGGTCCTCGACGGCGTCCTGCGCGGTGCCGCGTCCGGCACGGATCCGGTGCTCCTCGCCGCCCGGACCCGCGCCCTGGACGCCGCCGCCGTCGCCACCCGCGAGGTGCCCAACGACCCGCGGGCGGTGGCCGAGGCACGGACCTGGACCGAGCGGCTGCTGACCGAGTGGAAACTCCCTGAGCTGGTCTCCACCACCACCCTGGTCGTCAGCGAACTGGTCACCAACGCCATCCGGTACTCCACGGGGCCCATCCGGCTGCGCCTCATCCACGACCAGGTCCTGGTCTGCGAGGTCTCGGACTCCTGCAGCGCCGCCCCGCACCCACGGCACGCCGAGCCCAGCGACCAGTACGGCCGCGGCCTGACCATCGTCGCCCAGCTCACCGACGCCCAGGGCACCCGCTACACCAAGACCGGCAAGACGGTCTGGGCCGAACAAGCCATCGCCCCGCCGTTCGCCGCCGCATAGACCCACCCGGCCGGGACCCCGCACCGGACCCGCGGTGCGGTGGGGGCGCCGGCCGCCCCGGTGCGGGCGTCAGCCGGCCGGATGCTCGGAGCGGTCACCGCCCCACACCGTGTGGAAGGAACCGGGCCTGTCCACCCGCTGATAGGTGTGGGCGCCGAAGAAGTCGCGCTGGCCCTGGACGAGCGCGGCGGGCAGCCGCTCGGCGCGCAGGGCGTCGTAGTAGGCGAGCGCCGCCGAGAAACCGGGCGCCGGCACGCCGAGCTCGGCCGCCGTGGAGACGACCCGCCGCCAGGCGGCCTGCGCGGTGCCGAGGGCGTCGGCGAAGTGCGCGTCGGTCAGCAGGGTGGGACGGCCGGGCTCCGCGTCGAAGGCCTCCTTGATGCGGTTGAGGAAGCGCGCCCGGATGATGCAGCCGCCGCGCCAGATCGTCGCCATCGCGCCCGCGTCGATGTCCCAGCCGAACTCCGCGCTGCCCGCCTGGATGAGGTTGAAGCCCTGGGCGTAGGCGACGATCTTCGAGGCGTACAGCGCCTGCTCGACCTCGTCGGCGAAGCGGTCGCTCGCCGCGCTGTCCAGCCAGGTCTCCGCCGGTCCGGGCAGCCCTCGTGAGGCGGCGCGCAGCTGCGCGCTGCCGGACAGCGACCGCGCGAAGACGGCCTCGGCGATGCCGGAGACCGGGACGCCGAACTCCAGGGCGTTCTGCACCGTCCAGCTGCCGGTGCCCTTCTGCCCGGCCTGGTCCAGCACGACGTCGACGAACGGCTTGCCGGTGGCGGCGTCCGTGTGGGCCAGCACCTCGGCGGTGATCTCGACCAGATAGGACTCCAGGCGGCCCGCGTTCCAGGTGCGGAAGATCTCCGCGATCTCGCCCGGCCGCTTGCCGGCGGCGTGCCGCAGCAGGTCGTAGGCCTCGGCGATGAGCTGCATGTCGGAGTACTCGATGCCGTTGTGGACCATCTTGACGAAGTGCCCGGCACCGTCCGGGCCGACGTGGGTGCAGCAGGGCACTCCGTCGACCTTGGCGGCGATGTCCTCGAGGCTCGGGCCCAGGGACGCGTACGACTCCGCCGAGCCGCCCGGCATGATCGAAGGGCCGTTGAGGGCGCCCTCCTCGCCGCCGGAGATCCCGGTGCCGACGAAGTGCAGGCCCTGGTCGCGCAGCGCCTTCTCCCGGCGGCGGGTGTCGCGGTAGTCGGCGTTGCCGCCGTCGACGACCATGTCGCCGGGCTCCAGAAGCGGCGTCAGCTCGTCGATCACGGCGTCGGTGGGTGCACCGGCCTTGACCATGACGATGATGCGCCTGGGTCGTTCCAGGGAGTCCACGAAGTCCCTCAGGGTCTCCGCCGGATGGAACTCGCCCTCGCCGCCGAACTCCTCCACCAGGGAGCGCGTCCTGGCCGGGGTGCGGTTGTACAAGGCCACGGGGTGGCCGTGCCGCGCGAGGTTCCGGGCCAGGTTGCGGCCCATGACCGCGAGTCCGGTGACGCCGATGCGGGCCTGCTCCGCCATCTGCGGTTCCTCTCTGTGCTGTGTGCGGGGGCACGTACGGCGTCCAGCCTCTCAGCGGAACGGCTCTGCGGCCGGTATGCGCGGCGGTCCTCAGCTGCCCGCGCCGATCCGGTGCTGACCCGCCACCCGCGCCATCGCACGGCGCAGCCCCCTGGCCGGCGGCGCGGGGACGGCCCCGACGACCTCGGCCGCCGGCACCCGGGCCTGGCCGGCGCGCAGGGGTCCCGTCGCCGAAGGGGGCGGTGGCGGCGGAGGGGGTGGCAGCGGTGGCGGCGCCGCGCTGTGGTCGCCGAGCGCCTCGCGCAGCCGGCGCGCGTCCTCCGGCAGGTCGCGGCGCCAGGCCCAGCCCAGGAAGGGACCCAGCAGCAGCATGCCGCCGCCGAGCTGGCAGGTGACCTGCACGTGCAGGAACGTGCCCCGCGAGTGCGGCAGCATCCGAAAGGCGAACTCGGGCGTCTGGGTGCCCAGCGGACTCCACATCCGCCGGCCCTGGTAGGTGATGCGCCGGCAGGGCTGGAAGACCGAGCACACCAGCCAGTGCTCCCGGTGGCGGCCCGGATAGTGATAGCGGTAGACGGCCCGCTCGCCGGGGGACACGGCGTCGGCCGCCACGGCGGCGACACCGGAGTTCCACGACGCGAGGTTGCGGGCGTCGGCAAGGAAGGCGAAGACCTCTTCCACGGTACGGGTGACGATCACGCTCGTAGACACCGTCGGCATCGCAGACCTCCCCGGTGCCGGCGCGGCCAGCATGTGAGCAGAGTGGCTTCTTGGCTCCTCACCGACAGCCTGCGGCCAAACGGGCGGTGTGTCGTGGCGGGTGAGCCGTCCGGGTGAATCCGGGGTGCGTGACCGGCGCGAACGGGGTGCGGGAGCACCCTCGCGGTCAGTGCCGGACGGGTTCCGCCACGGCTGTCCGGTCGCGGAATTCGCACCACACTGCCTTGCCGGAACCATGCGGCTCCACACCCCACGCGTCCGCGAGCCGCTCGACCAGCAGCAGTCCGCGTCCGCACACCTCGCGGTCGCCGGGCCGGCGGCGGCGCGGCCAGTTCGCCGCCGTGTCGTGCACCTCGATGCGCAGCCGCCGGGTGGCGTCCGGCGCGGCGGTGGCCGGGGACGGGCCGGGGAGCACGCGCAGGGTGAGCACGGCGCCGCCGTCGGTGTGCACCAGCGCGTTGGTGATCAGCTCGCCGGCGGCGAGTTCGGCCTCGTCGACCCGGTCGCTCAACCCCCAGCCCGCCATGGTGTCGCGGACCATGGCACGGGCCTCGGAGAGCGCCCCGGGGTCGCCGGGGGCGACATCCCGGTGCAGCAGGCGCGGTGGATGCGGGGCGGCGTCGCTGTCCCGCCGGAGCAGCAGCAGCGCCATGTCGTCGTCGGTGGCCTGCTCGCCCATGACGGCGGTGAGGTGGTCGGCGAGGTCGGTGACGTCCCGGGGGCCGGCGGCCAGCGCCGCGGACAGCCGCCGCACGCCGACGTCGAGGTCGGCGCTCGGCCGCTCGACGAGTCCGTCACTGAACATCAGAAGCGTGTCGCCGGGGCCGAGTTCGGCGGCGGTGACCGGGTAGTCCGCGGGCCTGCCGAACTGGGCGGAGAGGCCGAGCGGCAGACCGCCCGCGGTGGGCAGCCCCCGGACGGCGCCGTCGGACTGCCGCACCAGCGGATCGATGTGGCCGGCCCGCACCAGCAGGGCGGAACCGGTGGCCGGGTCGACCTCGGCGTACAGGCAGGTGGCGAAGCGGTCGGTGTCCAGCTCGTAGAGGAAGGCCGAGGCCCGCGCCATGACGCTGGCGGGCGGGTGGCCCTCGCCGGCGTAGGCGCGCAGCGCGATCCGCAACTGGCCCATGACGGCGGCGGCGTGGGTGTCATGGCCCTGGACGTCGCCGACGACGACGGCGACCCGCCCGCCCGGCAGCGCCACGACGTCGTACCAGTCGCCGCCGATGTCCGAGGCCTGCCGGGCGGAGCGGTAGCGGACCGCGATCTGCGTGCCGGGGACGCGCGGGATGGTGCGGGGCAGCATCGCGGTCTGCAGGCCCTGCGCGATGTCGTGCTCCTGGTCGAAGAGGATGGCGCGCTGCAGGCTCTGCGCGATGCTGCCGCTGAGCGCGATCAGCAGATGGCGCTCCTGCGGGGAGAAGCCCTGCCGGCACCGGTACAGCAGGCCCAGGGCGCCGATCGGCCTGCCCTGCGCGATCAACGGCAGGTAGGCGGCCGAGGAGGCGCCGAGCGGCTCGATGTGCGGCCACAGCGCGGGGTAGCGCCGGGCGAACTCCTCGCCGGAGGTGATGAAGCGCGGGGCGAGGGTGCGGACGACCTCGCTCATGGGGAAGTCGTCCTCGATCCGGGTGTACTGCAGCGACGGCACCCAGCTGTCGGCGTTGGCGTCGCTCACGATGTGCACCCGGCCGGCCTCGACCTGGCCGAGGAACAGGCTGGCGATGCCCAGCCGGTCCATCCGGCGGTTCCCGGTGAGGGCCGCGGTCACGTCCCGCACGGTCACCGCCCGGGCCAGCGACGCGGTGACCTCCAGGACCAGGTCGCTCTCGGCCGGGCGGTCCGCGTCCTCGCGCAGCCGCTGTGCGGCCTGGGCGAGTTCGTCGGTGGCGTCGCTGAGGACGCCTATCACCCGGTTCGCCCGGCCGGCGCCGTCCCGGACGACGCGGCCCTGGAGACGGACCCAGCCGCGTCGGCCGTCGCGGCGGGTGAGCCGGCCGAGGGCCCGGAAGGAGGAGTGGCCGTCACCGAGGGCCCGGGCGATCGTCTCGGCGACGCCGCCGGCCTCGTCCCGCTCGCCCGACGCGCCCGGCCCGTGCGGCTCGTCCGGCTCGAGCCGGGAGAACAGCGCCTTCGGGTCGCCGTCGAAGTCCTCCGGACGCAGGTCGACCGTCCGCAGGGCGTGCTCGTCCAGGTGCATGCGGTCGCGGTCGAGGTCCCAGTCGAAGCCGCCGATGCCGTTGAGCGACATCCGGGCGTCGGCGGGGGCCGGCCAGGCCACCGTCGCGGGCGCAGGGGGCGCCCACTCCCGAGACTCAGCCATACGTCCTCCGGACCCGCTCCCCGCTGCGCCGAGCCGCATCGGAACGGCAACAGCGTACCCATAGTCCAGTGGGGGACATGCCACGGATGCGGCATGTGAGAACGCCGGGCTTTCCCATGGTCCCGGAAGGTGCACGCGGCTTCCGGGGAGGTCCGGGAAGAGGTCCGGACGGCTCAGCCGGCCGCCGGCGGCGCGTACGCGTAGCCGACCCGGCGCACCGTGACGATGCTGCCCCGGTACTCGGGGCCCAGCTTCCGCCGCAGCCGCGCGATGTGCACATCGACGGTACGCCCGTCCCCCACATGGCCGTACCCCCAGACGGTGGTCACCAGCTGGTCGCGCGTGTGCACCCGGTGCGGATGCGCCACCAGATGCGCGAGGAGCTCGAACTCCAGGTAGGTGAGGTCGAGCGTGCGGCCCGGCACCTGCGCGACGCGGCGCTCGACGTCGACGGCCACCGGCCGGTCGGCGGTCGGCGCGGGCCGGGGCGGCGCCTGGCCTGCGGCGGGGACGAGGACGAGGTAGCCGACCATCGGCGTCCCGCCCGCCGCCGCTGGCATCAGGTGGCCGGGGGCGGGCTGCCAGGTCGCCCCGGGCGGAAGGAAGCCGAGCACGGGCGGGACGTCCGCGGCCTGGACGGCGCGCAGGTGCTGACGGCCCGCGGCGGACGGCGGCAGCGACGGGGGGCTGGTGCGGACGCTGGTGCTGGTGCTGGTGATCGAGGACATGTGGGTCTCGGCTCTCGCGCGAAGGGTCGTCGGACGACGTATTGCGCGGGACCGCCGGGAGGCCGGCAGCGGGCGGTGACGAAGGGCGGCGTCAGCTGCGGTCCGGGGTCCGCGCGGGGACCGCGCGACAACACTCCCGGTCGAACTGGTACCGCTGCCTGGACGGCCAGAACGGCTCGAGGTCGCTGCGACCTGTCGCGGTGTCAGTGAGGCCGACCATGGCACCCATTGAACCAGACACGGTGCCCGCCGGAACAGGGAGCACCCTGCCCGGGCTTCTGGCCGGGCCCTACAGCGGTTGCGGTTCGGGCTGGGGCTCGGGGCCGGGCTCCGGCTGCGGGGGCGGCGCGGGCACCGGGTCGGGGGCCGGACCGGGGACGGGGTGCGGGGCGGGCGGCACGGGGTCGGGCGGCACGGGCGGCACCGGGCTGGGCGCGGGCGGCACAGGCGGCACCGTGGCGCGGTGCGGTGAGGCGGTCATGGCGGTCTGCCTCCTCGAAGTCGCCGGAACGCATCGTGCGCTCCGCTTACCCGGCCCGCCCCTTCCTACCCGTCCTATCCTCGGCCTCATGACCTGGTTCCGTGCTCTGCGCGGCAGCGCCCGCGAGGGACTGCGGATCGAACGCACCAGGCTGGAGCCGCTGGTCGCGCTGCGTGCCGCCGCGGGTGTCGCCGTCGTCATCGGCCTGTCACTGTGGCTGGCCACGCCCTCGGTCGCAGCCTCCTCGGCCTTCGGCGCCTTCGCCTCCGGCATGGCCACCTTCCAGCGCAGTTGGCGGCCGCGGCCGGTGCTGGCCCTGGTCGCCGGCGCGGGGCTGGCCGTCAGCACGTTCCTCGGCTATCTGGCGGGGGCGCACTGGGGCGCGTTCGTGGCGCTGCTGGCGGTGTGGGCGTTCCTGGCGGGCATGGCCTGGGCGCTGGGGCCCACCGCGGGCATCGTCTCGTCCCTGACCGTCGCGGTCATGCTGGTCGTGGTCACGCTGCCGACCTCTGTGTACGGCGCCTTCGGGCACGCCCTGGTCATCGCGGCGGGCGGGGTCGTGCAGGCGGCGCTGATCCTGCTGTTCCCCGTGCGCCGCTGGGGTGCGCAGCGCGACGCGCTGGCCGACGCACTCGCGGCGGAGGCGGACTACGCGCGCAGACTGCGGCACGATCCCGTGGCGCCCTTCGACCCCGGGCCGCTGATGACGGCACGCAGCGCGGCGGTGATCACCGATCGGCAGGCGCGGCGGCGCCCTGCGGCGCTGCGCGGCACGCGGGTGCTGGCCGAGCGCATCCGCCCGGTGCTGGCCTCCCTCGCCGATCCTGCTGTCGGCGCCGCCGCCGAGGGACCCGAGCGCGACCGGGCCCGCGAGCTGCTGGCCGCGGCGGCCTCGGTGCTGGACGCGGTGGCGAGCGCGGTGCGCGAGGCCCGGCCGGTGTGCGTGCCGCCGCAGGCGGAGTCCGTGGTGCTGGTCGACCCCGCTCCCGAGGAGAAGCTGACCGGGCCCGCCCGGCGTACCTCCCTGCGGCTCGTCGCGCTGCTGAGCGAGGCGGTCTCCGCCGCCGGCGGCAGCGGCGGCTCGGTGGGCGGCGACCACGCCCATCTGCGCCGCCCGAGCGTCGCTGAACTCGTGCCGCTCACCGCGCGCACGGTGCGACGCGAGATGCGCTTCGACTCCCCCGTCTTCCGGCACGCCGTCCGGCTGGCCGCCGTCACCCCCGCGGGCTACGTCCTGGGCGCGGCCCTGCACTCCGGTCACGGCTACTGGGCGCCGCTGACCTCGGTCCTGGTGATGCGGCCCGACTTCTCGCAGACGTACGGCCGCAGCGTGGCCCGCTTCGTCGGCACCGTCGCGGGCGTCGCCCTGGCGACGGCGGTGATGCAGTCCTTCACACCAGAGCCCTATCCGTGCGCCGCGCTGGCGGTGGTGGCGATCACCCTGATGTACGGGCTCATGCGCACCGGCTACCTCGTCTCCCAGGTGGCCGCGTCGGCGTACGTCGTGTTCCTGCTGGGCATGGCCGGCTCCAGCTGGACGCAGACGGTGCCCGAGCGCGTGCTGCTCACGATGCTGGGCGGCGTGCTCGCCATGGCCGCGTACGCGTTGTTCCCGGCCTGGGAGACGCCTCGGCTGCGGGATCGGCTGGCCGACCGCATCAAGACCACCGGGCGGTACGCCGCCGCCGCGATGGAGGCGCACGCGGCTCCCGCCCAGGAACGGCGCGAGGCGGTGCGCGCGGCGCTGCTGGACGCGCGGGCGGCCGCGCTCGCCTGGGACCAGGCGGTCGCCCGCGCCGACGCCGAACCCGTCCGGGGCCGGGGGCTCTCGCGCCGCGCCGCCGACGGCGCCGACGCGGCCCTGTCGGCCATGGGCCGCGTGCCCATGCTGATGGAGGCCCACCTCCCGCCCTCCGACGCCGACCCCGTCCCGGACGCCGCCCCCTTCGCCCACCGACTGCGCACGGCCACGGCGGACGCGGCGGACGCCGTGCGCGAGCGGCGCGCCCCGGACTTCGCGCCGGTCCGCGCCACGCTCGACGCCTGGCCCGCCTCGGACGCCGAACGCATCGTGCGCCGCAGCGCCGAACTGCTGGTGGAAACCCTCGACGACCTTCAGACCGCCTTGCGCCCGCGCCCCCGCACCCGCCCCTCGCGGCGCCGCTGACACCCGTACGGGGCCGGGCCGGTCGAGACCGCTCGGGGTGGTCGTCGGGTCAGCGGATCGGCATGCCCGACAGGGTGCGCGCGATGACCAGGCGCTGGATCTCGCTCGTGCCCTCGAAGATGGTGTAGATGGCGGCGTCCCGGTGCATGCGTTCCACGGGGTACTCGCGGGTGAAGCCGTTGCCACCGAGGATCTGCACGGCCTGCGCGGTGACCTTCTTGGCCGTCTCGCTCGCGTACAGCTTGGACATCGAGCCCTCGGCCGAGGTGAAGGGCTTGCCCGAGGCCGCCGTCCAGGAGGCGCGCCAGACCAGCAGGCGGGCCGCGTCGACCTGCGTGCGCATGTCGGCGAGCTGGAAGGCGACGCCCTGGTTGTCGATGATCGGGCGGCCGAACTGGGTGCGGTTCATGGCGTAGTCCAGGGCGACCTCGTACGCGGCCCGGGCCGTGCCCACCGCCATCGCGCCGACCGCCGGGCGGGATGCCTCGAAGGTCGCCATGGCGGCGTTCTTCACGCGCTCGCCGCCCTTGGCCCGCTCACGCGCCCGGGCGAGGCGCTCGTCGAGCTTCTCCTTCCCTCCGAGCAGGCAGCTTCCCGGGACGCGGACGTCGTCGAGGACGACCTCGGCGGTGTGCGAGGCGCGGATTCCGTGCTTCTTGAACTTCTGCCCCTGGGTGAGGCCAGGGGTGTTCGGCGGCACGATGAAGGAGGCGTGGCCCTTGGAACCGAGGTCCGGGTCGACCACGGCGGTGACGACGTGGACGCCCGCGATGCCGCCGTTGGTGACCCAGGTCTTGGTGCCGCTCAGGACCCATTCGTCCTTGACGGCGTCGTACACGGCTAAGGTGCGCATCGAGCCGACGTCGGAGCCCGCGTCGGGTTCGGAGGAGCAGAAGGCGGCGACCTTCACGTCGTCGGCGTCGCCGTACATCTGGGGGATCCAGGTGCCGATCTGCTCGTCCGTGCCGTTGGCCAGCACACCGACGGCGGCCAGACCGGTGCCGACGATGGACAGGCCGATGCCGGCGTCGCCCCAGAAGAGCTCCTCCATGGCGATCGGGATGCCGAGACCGGTGGGGTCGAAGTACTGCTGGGCGTAGAAGTCGAGCGAGTAGAGTCCGATCTTCGCGGCCTCCTGGATCACCGGCCAGGGGGTCTCCTCGCGTTCGTCCCACTCCGCCGCGGCCGGGCGCATGACGTCGGCCGCGAAGCCGTGGATCCAGTCGCGCACCGACTTCTGATCATCGCTGAGTTCGAGCGAGAAGTCGCCCATCGTCCCCTCCACCTGCCCATTACCTGCGGTAACTGCCAGTGTGTTACCGGTTGGTAAGGGATGTCAACCGGACCTGGGGTGTTACGTTGCGCAGGCGCGAGGACATTCGAACAGGCGGGGAGGCCTGGTGGACACCAGCCGACGGCAGGAGCAGCGGGCGAGCTCCGCGGCGAAGCAGCGGCGCAGAGAGCTGCTCGAGGCCGCGGACCGGGTCGTGCTGCGGGACGGCCCCGAGGCTTCCATGAACGCCATCGCCGCCGAGGCGGGCATCACCAAGCCCATCCTGTACCGCCACTTCGGCGACAAGAGCGGCCTGTACCGTGCCCTGGCCAAGCGGCACACCGACGCCCTGCTCGCCGGCCTGCGCGCCGCCCTCGACGCCCCCAATGAGCGGCGCGACCGCGTGGCGGCCACCCTTGACGCGTACCTCGCGGCCATCGAGGCCCGGCCGCAGGTCTACCGCTTCCTGATGCACCCCGCCGAGAACCCTCCGGACGCGGACCGCGGTTTCGACATCGGCCGCCACGCGGCGCCCGTGCTGCGCCGCATGGGCGAGGAACTGGCCGACGTCGTCGCCGAGCGGCTCGACCTGGGCCCGGAGGGCCAGGTCGCGGCCCGGGTGTGGGGACACGGCATCGTCGGGATGATGCACGCCGCCGGTGACTGGTGGCTGGGCGAGCGCCCCGTCGCCCGCGACGTCCTCGTCCGCCACCTCACCGACCTGCTCTGGGGCCGCCTCGCCGCCGTCGGCGACCGCCCCGGCGCCCCCCGCCTCTGACGCACCCGCCCGCCCGAGCCGCGCCCGGGATGCGGGGCGCCCTCGTCCCCGGGACGACGCACACGGCCGGGGACCGGTGGCCGGGCGAGCGCCCCGTCGCCCGCGACGCCCTCGTCCGCCACCTCACCGACCTGCTCCGGGGCCGCCTCGCCGCCGTCGGCGACCGCCCCGGCGCCCCCCGCCTCCGACGCACCCGCCCGCCGCAGGACCTCAGGTCTGCGGGACCAAGCCCCCCGCACCGGGCGCCCAGGCGGCCCGGCGCACCGCGCGCAGCGCGCGGCGGCGGCGCAGGCCCGTCAGCCGGTCCACGAACAGGCCGCCACCGAGGTGGTCGCACTCGTGCTGCAGGCACCGGGCGAAGAACCCGGTGCCCTCCACGCGCACCGGCGCGCCGTCCTTGTCGACGCCCTCGACGACGGTCTCGTCGTACCGGGCGGTGCCCGCGTGCACACCCGGCAGGGACAGGCAGCCCTCGTGCCCGGTCACCACGACCCCCTCGTTGTGCACGACGCGGGGGTTGACCACGTGCCCGAGGTGCCGGACGTCCTCGTCGTCGGGGCAGTCGAAGACGAACACCCGCAGCGGGACGCCGATCTGGTTCGCCGCCAGACCCACCCCTTGGTGCGCGTACATCGTGGTGAACAAGTCCTCCACCAGGGCGTCGAGTTCGGCACCGAAGACGGTCACGTCGCGGCAGGGTTCCCGGAGCCCGGGGTCACCCAGCAGCCGCATCGGGCGGACGGTCCCGGAGCTGCCGGGGATGGGGGCGTGTCGCATGCCGGTCAGCGTACGGGGATGGCTCGTTTCAACGCCGGTGGCGGAAGTGGATAGGCTGATCGGCGACCGATACCTTTCCGGCCGGTGCACCGGGCGGGGCGCGCACCCCGGCCGACCGCCGGGGGTGGGCGGGGCCGGACGCGAGGAGGATGTGGAGACGATGGCAGGCAACGCGGAGCCACTGTCGCCGCGGGCGAAGCTGGCCGTGACGGCGGGCAAGGCCGCGGCGGCGGTGTCGCGGGCGGCGGGGCGCGGCAGCGGATCGGTGATCGGCGGCCGGGTGGCACTCAAACTCGACCCTGATCTGCTGGCCCGGCTGGCGACCCATCTCGACGTCGTGCTCGTTTCGGCCACCAACGGCAAGACGACCACCACCCGGCTGATCGCCGAGGCGCTGCGCGCCAACGGAGAGGTCGTCTCCAACGCGCTGGGCGCCAACATGCCGGCCGGCATCACCTCGGCGCTGGCCGGCGGCTCCGAGGCGCGGTACGGCGTGATCGAGGTGGACGAGAAGTACCTGGCCGGTGTGGCCCGGGACGTCAAGCCCAAGGCGATCGCCCTGCTCAACCTCTCCCGGGACCAGCTGGACCGCGCAGCCGAGACGCGCATGCTCGCCGAGAAGTGGCGCGAGGGACTGGCGGGCTCGGACGCGATCATCATCGCCAACGCCGACGATCCGCTGATCACCTGGGCCGCCTCCTCGTGCCCGACCGTCGTCTGGGTCGCCGCGGGCCAGGAGTGGAAGGACGACGCCTGGTCCTGCCCCTCGTGCGGCGGCGTTCTGCAGCGGCCGGCGGAGGACTGGTTCTGCGGGGAGTGCGGTTTCCGCCGCCCGACGCCGACCTGGGCGCTCTCCGGCGACCACGTGATCGATCCGTACGGGTCCGCGTGGCCGATCCAGCTCCAGCTGCCCGGCCGGGCCAACAAGTCCAACGCCGCCGTGTCGGCCGCCGCGGCGGCCGCCTTCGGGGTCGACCCCAAGGTCGCCCTGGAGCGGATGTACAAGGTGCAGGCCGTCGCGGGCCGCTACGACGTGGTGCAGTTCCAGGGCCGCGACGTACGGCTGCTGCTGGCGAAGAACCCGGCCGGCTGGCTGGAGACCTTCTCGCTGATCGACGGGCCGCCCACCCCGGTGATCCTCTCCGTGAACGCCCGCTCGGCGGACGGCACGGACACCTCCTGGCTCTGGGACGTGGACTACACCCGCCTGGCAGGGCACCCGATCCGGGTCGTCGGCGACCGCAAGCTGGACCTGGCGGTCCGCCTGGAGGTCGCGGGCCTGGACTTCCAGGTGTGCCGCGACTTCGACGAGGCCGTGGCCACCTCGCCGGCCGGCCGGATCGAGGCCATCGCGAACTACACCGCCTTCCAGGACCTCCGCCGCCGCGTCGGCAACTGACCGAAGACCCGTTTCGACAGGAGAACACGCTGTGAGCGACTCCAGCCTGCGTCTGGTGTGGGTCTACCCCGACCTGCTGAGCACCTACGGCGACCAGGGCAACGTCCTGGTCACCGAGCGCCGGGCCCGCCAGCGGCGGGTGCCGGTCACCCGGATCGACGTACGGTCCGACCAGCCGATCCCGACCTCGGGCGACATCTACCTCATCGGCGGCGGCGAGGACCGGCCGCAGCGGCTGGCCGCCGAGCGGCTGCGCCGCGACGGCGGGCTGAACCGGGCGGTCGACAACGGGGCGATCGTCTTCTCGGTGTGCGCCGGCTACCAGATCATCGGCCACGAGTTCGTCAACGACCTCGGCCGTCCCGAGCCGGGCCTGGGCCTGCTGGACGTCGTCAGCGTCCGCGGCGAGGGCGCGCGCTGCGTCGGCGACGTGCTGGCCGACATCGACCCCGCGCTGGGTCTGCCTCCGCTGACCGGTTTCGAGAACCACCAGGGCGTCACGCACGTGGGCAAGAACGCCCGCCCGTTGGCCCGGACCCGCTTCGGCAACGGCAACGGCACCGGCGACGGGACCGAGGGCGCGTACAACGACACCGTCTTCGGCACGTACATGCACGGCCCCGTCATGGCCCGCAACCCGCAGATCGCGGACATGCTGATCAAGCTGGCGATGGACGTCAGGGCGCTGCCGCCGGTCGACGACCAGTGGTACGAGGCGCTGCGCGCGGAGCGCATCGCCGCGGCGACCCAGCCCGCCTGACGCCCGCAGTGCCGCGGGACGGGGCGGGGGGACGGCGGGGCCGCAGCCGGGGTGGTGTCCGCACTGCGGGCGGCGTTTCCGCCGCCCGCGCCCGGCTCGATAACGTAGGTGCAGCGGTGCGCGTGGCCGCGGGTCCATCCGGACGACGAGGTCCGGCGCCCGGATCGATCATTCAGGAGTAACGAGCAAATGCGTATTGGTGTGCTGACGAGCGGCGGCGACTGCCCCGGCCTCAACGCCGTCATCCGGTCGGTCGTGCACCGCGCGGTCGTCGACCACGGGGACGAGGTCATAGGCTTCCACGACGGGTGGAAGGGCCTCCTCGAATGCGACTACCGCAAGCTCGACCTCGACGCGGTCGGCGGCATCCTGGCCCGTGGCGGCACCATCCTCGGCTCCTCCCGGGTCCGCCCCGAGCACCTGCGGGACGGTGTCGAGCGGGCCAGGGGCCACGTCGCCGACCTGGGTCTGGACGCGATCATCCCGATCGGCGGCGAGGGGACCCTCAAGGCCGCCCGGCTGCTGTCCGACAACGGCCTGCCGATCGTGGGCGTGCCCAAGACGATCGACAACGACATCGCCTCCACCGACGTCACCTTCGGCTTCGACACCGCCGTCACGGTGGCCACCGAGGCGCTGGACCGCCTGAAGACGACCGCCGAGTCGCACCAGCGCGTGCTGATCGTCGAGGTCATGGGCCGGCACACCGGCTGGATCGCGCTGCACTCCGGCATGGCGGCCGGCGCGCACGCCATCGTCGTGCCGGAGCGGCCGTTCGACATCGAGGAGCTGACCAAGCGGGTCGGCGAACGCTTCTCCGCGGGCAAGAAGTTCGCGATCGTCGTGGTCTCCGAGGGCGCCAAGCCGCTCGAGGGCACGATGGAGTTCGAGACGGGCGTCAAGGACGTCTACGGGCACGAGCGTTTCACCGGCATCGCCACCCGGCTCTCGATCGAGATGGAGGAGCGGCTGGGCAAGGAGGCCCGCCCCGTCATCCTCGGCCATGTGCAGCGCGGCGGCACCCCCACGGCCTACGACCGGGTGCTGGCCACCCGTTTCGGCTGGCACGCGGTCGAGGCCGCCCACAACGGCGACTTCGGCATGATGACGGCGCTGCGCGGCACCGACATCACCCTGGTGCCGCTGGCCGAGGCCGTCGAGCACCTCAAGACCGTCCCGGCCGAGCGCTATGTCGAGGCCGAGTGCGTGCTGTGACGCGCTGATCACCTCCCAGAGCCGCCCCCGGTCGCGAACGCGGCCGGGGGCGGCTCTAGTCTGGTGCGGGCGCACCCGCCCCAACCGGCACATTGCCGACGGCGCGGCGCGGTGCGGCAGGCGCGACAGGAGAGTGACGGATGGACCACGGCGGACACGGGATGACGACGGAGCTCCCGCCGTTCACCCTCGGCCGGGGGCTCGAGTTCAGCGGGGACCCGGTCTTCCTGGCCGGCTGTGTGCTGGCACTCGTCCTCTACGGCTGGGGCGTCGTAAGGCTGCTGCGGCGCGGCGACCGCTGGCCGGCCGGGCGGATCGTCGCCTTCGTCGCCGGGGTGCTCTCCATCGCCCTGGTGATGTGCACCGCCCTGAACGACTACGGCATGGCCATGTTCAGCGTCCACATGGTGCAGCACATGGTCGTCAGCATGGTCTCGCCCATCCTCCTGCTGCTGGGAGCCCCGGTGACACTGACGCTGCGGGCGCTGCCGACCGCCGCACGCGGCCGCAAGGGGCCGCGGGAGCTGCTCGTGGCACTGCTGCACAGCCGCTACATGCGGGTGATCACGCACCCGGCGTTCACCATCCCGCTGTTCATCGCCAGCCTGTACGGGCTCTACTTCACCCCGCTGTTCGACACCCTCATGGGCAGCCGTACCGGGCACATCGCGATGATGGTCCACTTCCTCGCCGTGGGCCTGGTGTTCTTCTGGCCCATCATGGGCGTGGATCCAGGTCCGAACCGGCCGAGCCATGTGATGCGCATCCTGGAGCTCTTCGCCGGGATGCCGTTCCACGCCTTCTTCGGCATCGCGCTGATGATGGCGAGCGAACCGATGATCGGCGCCTTCCAGCACCCGCCCGCCTCGCTGGGGATCGACGCGCTGGACGACCAGACCGCGGCCGGCGGCATCGCGTGGGCGTTCAGCGAGATCCCGTCAGTGATCGTCCTCGTGGCGCTGCTGATCCAGTGGTACACCTCCGACCAGCGCCAGGCCCGCCGCAAGGACCGCGCCGCGGACCGCGACGGCGACGCGGAACTGGCAGCCTACAACGCGTACTTGGCATCCTTGGAGGCGCGGGGTCGCGGCTGACCGGGGCCGCCCGCCACGAAAGGAGGGCCCCATGGGCGACCAGGTACGGATCAAGGGTGACGCGCTGTGCCTGCCGGGGGGTGTGACGGTGCGCTTCATGCGCACCTTGCGGCTGCCGGAGACGGGGACGCATCCGCTGCCACCCGGGCTCGGCGCCTTCCCGCTGCGGCGGGTCGCGGATCACCCCGACACCGTGCCCCCGGAGTGGCTCGCGCGGGGCGGCGTCATGCTGCCCGTCTACCAGCGCGAAGCCATGTGGCTCAGTTTCTCGGCCGCCGCTCCGGCCGCGCTGCAGGTGGGCGTCGGCAAGGTGTGCGCCGTGTCGGGGCGGCCGTGGAGCGATCGGCTGTCGCAGGACCCGCAGAACTACCTCGTGGTGCCGCGGCAGCCGTGGCTGGACGGCATCAACTCGGGCTCCGGGACGATCCGGCAGTTCGTGGCCGTGCCGCTGGGCCTGGGCGCCACCGTCGAGGGCCAGGTCAGCGGGGAGGAGGTCTGGGGCGGGGTGCAGTTGCAGGTGTTCGAGCTCGGCGAGGAGCGGCTCGCCGCGTGGCAGGACGAGCAGCGGCGCCGGCCGAGCATCCGTCCCACCGCCTTCGGCGGCTACGGCGGCGCTCCTGGGGCGATGCCGATGGCCGCCCCGTCGGCCGTCCCGCCGGCGGCCCCCGGAGGCGCGCCGCGGGCCGCGAGGGCCGCGGGACGCTCGCCGGTCACCATGGGGCTGGGGGCGGGCGGCCGGATGCGGCAGGAGGTCTACCGCGACGACCGCGCGCCCTCGGACTGGCGTGACAAGCCCTCGGGCCGGGTCTTCGTGCACCTCACGACGGTGCCGGAATGGCGCCGCATCACCGGCGAGCCGGCTCCCCCCTCGCCGGTCGACCGCGCCGCGTACACCGCTGCGGGTCTGCCCTGGTTCGACTACTACGACGCCGACGCCGAGGACCTGGCGGCGCCCGGCGCGCTCAGCCGGGTCGAGCCGGTCGGCGACTGGCTCGGCGAGGACGAGTCGCCCTGGGTGGCGCCTCATCCCGGTCAGGTGAAGCACCTCAAGGACGGGGACCAGGTCACCGACGGCGACTGGTAGCGCACAGCGGGCGGCGGCGGGACCATGGAAGCCGGGCCGCCGCCTCGCGGCCCCTCGGGGAGGAGGCCGAAGATGCCCACACCTGCCAAGGCGATGATCACCTGCACGGTCGCAGGCCTGATCGCCGCGACGGCGTACACGGTCGCGCTCGGCCCCAGCGGCTGGCTCTGGTTCGCCTGGGTCGTCCTCACGCTGTCCACGATCGGCATGCTCGCGGTCCGCACGCCCCGCTGAGGCCCCCGCCAGGGCGGTGCGGGTCCTCCCCCCGCCCACAGCGATGCCGCCGACCTCGCCGCCTTCCCGGTGTCGTCAGGTCAGCCGGCGCCGCGGCGGGCCAGGCCGGAGACGAGCAGGTCGAGGACGAACTCGAAGCGCTCGTCGCCCTCGTCGCGCGTGAGCGCCTCCACCATGCCGACCGGGGGCCGCCGGCGCCGGCCCCCTGGTGGCGCCCTCGCTACCCGTCGGCCACCGGTCGCGAAAGCGCCGCGGCGCACTCGTGCCGGCCCGGTGACGCCAGGCGCCCGCCGCGCCTAGACTGACCATCCTCGCACCACGTTGTGACCTGGCAGAACGCCGCCCCGGAGCCGACCGGCGCCAGTAGGGAGACCGTCAGTGTTCTACTACGTGCTCAAGTACGTGGTCCTCGGCCCGCTGCTGCGGGTGCTGTTCCGCCCGAGGATCGAGGGCATGGAGAACATCCCGGAGGAAGGCGCGGCGATCGTCGCGGGCAACCACCTGTCGTTCTCGGACCACTTCCTGATGCCCGCGATCCTGCCGCGCCGCATCACCTTCCTGGCGAAGGCCGAGTACTTCACCGGCACCGGCCTCAAGGGGCGGCTGACGGCGGCGTTCTTCCACAGCATCGGGCAGATCCCGGTCGACCGCTCCGGCGGCAAGGCGGGCGAGTCGGCGATCCGCGAGGGCCTGAAGGTGCTCGCCAAGGGCGAACTGCTGGGCATCTACCCCGAGGGCACGCGCTCCCACGACGGACGCCTCTACAAGGGCAAGGTCGGGGTCGCCACCATGGCCATCCGCGCCGGCGTCCCGGTGGTCCCCTGCGCGATGATCGGCACGTACGAGATCCAGCCCACCGGCCGTCGGCTGCCGCGCATCAAACCGGTGACCATCCGTTTCGGCGAGCCGCTGGACTTCTCCCGCTTCGAGGGGATGGACAACGAGCGCTATGTGGTGCGTTCGGCCACCGACGAGATCATGTACGCCATCCTCGCCCTGTCCGGCCAGGAGTACGTCGACCGCTACGCCGCCGAGGTCAAGGCGGAGCAGCAGGGCCAGACCGGCATCGGCTCCCGGCTGCGGCGCAGCGCCTGACCTTTCGCCCGTTCGCCGTGCGCGGATCCGCGCACGGCGAACCGGTCTGGTCCACGTGTCTTCCTGCCGCTAGCGTCACCGCCATGACGGGAACCGCGTTCGTCTCGGGGCAACGGGACAGATCGGCCGGGCGGCGGTGCGCGCCCTCGCCGAGGACGGCTGGGAGGTGAGAGCCGCCTCCCGCGGGGGCGGCGGCGATGTGCGCTGGCCCGACGGGGTGCGGCCGGTGGCCGTGGACCGCGAGGACACCGCGGCTCTGGCGGCGGCGCTCGGCGAGGGCTGCGACGTGCTGCTGGACTGCGTCGCCTACGGGCCGGAGCACGCACGGCAGTTGACGGATCTCGCGGACCGGGTCGGCTCCGCGGTCGTCGTGTCCACCTGCTCCGTCTACGCGGACGACCGGGGCCGCAGCCTGGACACCGGCGGGGAGCCGGGCGGCGCGCCCGTCCTCCCGGTGCCGATCCCGGAGACGCAGCCGGTGCTGGCCCCCGGCGAGGGCGGCTACTCGGCGCGCAAAGTGGCGCTGGAGCGCCATCTGCTGGCGGCAAAGGGGCGGTTGCCCGTCACTCTGCTGCGCGCCGGGGCCGTCCACGGACTGCACAGCCTGCGGCCGCGGGAGCTGTACTTCGTCAAGCGGGCCGTGGACCGGCGGCCCTTCCACGTCCTCGCGTACAACGGCGCCAGCCGCTTCCACCCGGTGCACGCGTCGAACCTCGCGGAACTGGTGCGCCTCGCCGCCCGCCGCCCCGGCACCCGCGTGCTCAACGCCGGTGACCCGTACGCCCCGACGGTCGCGGAGATCGCCGACGCCATCGCGGCGGTACTGGGCCACGAGGCGGAGACGTACACCGTGGACGGCCCTCCCCCTGCGAAGAACGTCGGCGACACGCCCTGGACCACGGCGCACCCCTTCGTCCTGGACATGTCGGCCGCGGAGCGCGAGCTGGGCTACCGCGCCGTGACCGGTTACGCGGAGTCCTTGCCGGAGACCGTGGCCTGGCTGGTGGAACGGCTCGGCGACCGCGACTGGCGCGAGGGCTTCCCCTACCTGGCGTCGACGTACGACCGCTTCGGCGACCTGTTCGACTACGAGGCCGAGGACCGCTGGCTGGCCGCCGGAAAACCGCTCGCCGCGCACCGGGAGGCTCACTAGCCTCGGGGCGTGACAGAGGACGGGACATGAGTGCGCGGCTGCGGGCCCTCGCCAAGGAGACGGAAGGCTTCGTCGCGGACGGCCGCTACCGCACAGCCCGGGGCGTGGAGGTGGCGATCGGCGAGGCCGTCGCCCGGGCCGTGCGAGGGACGCGGATCCACGGCCCCGGGCCCGTCGATCCCGGCCCCGGCGTGGAGGGCATCGGTCCCACGGTCTTCGAGGTGACCGGCGAGGACAGCCTGCAGGCGGCACGCCGGCTGGTGGGGAGGGTCCGGGAGGCCCCGGTCGCCGTGCTGAACTTCGCCTCGGCGCGCAACCCCGGCGGTGGCTACCTGAACGGGGCGCAGGCGCAGGAGGAGGCACTGTGCCGCGCTTCGGCGCTCTACACCACGCTGCTCGCGGCGCGGGAGTTCTACGACTGGCACCGCGAGGACCGCAGCCCCTTCTACAGCGACCGGGTGATCCACTCCCCCGCCGTCCCGGTCTTCCGCGACGAGCGCGGCGCCGTGCTGGACGAGCCCTTCGACGTCGGCTTCCTCACCTCCCCCGCGCCCAACGCGGGGGTGATCGCCCGTCAGGAGCCGGAGGCAGTGGACCGGGTGCCCGCCGCCCTGTCGTCGCGGGCGGGCCGGGTCCTCGAGGTCGCGGCGGCGCACGGCTATCCCTCCTTGGTGCTGGGCGCCTGGGGCTGCGGGGTGTTCCGCAACGACCCGGCGGCCGTCGCCGCCGCCTTCCGCGAGCACCTCGGGCCGGGCGGCCGGTTCTCGGACCGCTTCGCCCGGGTCGTCTTCGCCGTACTGGACCGGCGCGCGGACTCGCCCACCCGCACGGCCTTCGCCGCCGCCTTCCCCGGGTAGAGGAGTCACATGAGCGACAAGCGCAACATCGACACCGTGATGGACGCCGTGGACCAGAAGTGGATGCCGCACGTCCTCGCCGAGGTCAACGACTACGACGTGAAGGTCGCCGACGTCGAGGGCGACTTCGCCGAGCACGCGCACGCGGACACCGACGAGTTCTTCCTCGTCCTCGCCGGCCGTCTGCACCTGGAGCTGCCGGACCGCACGGTGACCCTCGGCCCGCACGACGTGTTCACCGTGCCCCGCGGCGTCCCGCACCGGCCGCGCGCCGAGGAGGGCACCCGCATCCTGATGTTCGAGCCCCGCGGCACGGTCAACACCGGAGACAGCGACGAGGGCACGGGCACGGCCGGCGTACGGCTCGGATAGCCGCCCCGGCCGCGGGGGCGCCGCCCAGTCGGGGCTCCGGCGCACGTGCCGGGAACGGAAGGGCGTCCGGTGTCGTCGCCGCAGTACCGGGCCACGCCTTCGCGCGCCGGCCGCCCCGCGCCACCCCGTGCCCCGGGGCGGTGCTCACCCGTCTGGCGCAGTGTTTGTTTGCCCCGCCCGGGTGAGGGCCGCACAGTCGAGGAATGGCGGTGACCGGGCGCCCCATCCCCGGCGATGGACGAGGCGAGCTCCCGGGCGACCGCCCCGGGTCCCGCGCTCGACGGCCCCTGCCACGCGGTCCCGCACCGCCCCGTGCGCTCCAGCGGCCCTCCCGGGCCCACGCCACCGCCCGAAGCGCGGCCACGGGCCCCGCCCGGCGCGGTCGCGGCGGACGCACGGTCCCCGCGCCCCGAAGGATCGAGGTCTCCATGGACAGCACCCAGAAGACACGCGTCGTGCTGCGGCTCCGGCTCCACGAGGGCACGGGCGATCAGTATGCGCAGGCATACGACCTCGTGCACCGCGGCATCGTCAACGCCGACGGCTTCATCAGCTCCCAGGTCTGCCGGTCCCTCACCGACCCGGACAGCTGGATCGTGACCAGCGAGTGGCGGTCGCTCGAGCAGTACCTCGCGTACCTGTCGAGCGAGGACTTCAAGGCGCGCCGCGTCGGACTGCGCGAGTGCGTCCTGGAACACGAGTCGACGCAGTACGCGGTCGTGGCCGACGTCCGGTCGTGATGCCGTGACGGCGTGCTCCGGCCCCCGGGACGGTCCGTCCGCCCCGGGGGCCGGTCCGCGGGCGCGTCAGCTCCAGCGGTACAGCTCCTTGAGCCGGTTCACGACGATGTTGAAGCGGCCCCGGTCGAGCGCGCAGGCCTCCCGGCGCATGCCGTCCGGGTGGACGCGCATCACCCGGTCGACATTCACCCAGGACGGGCGGTTCTCCTTGTCCCACGGGCCGGAACCGATGGCGACCCACTCGCGGTCGTCGTTGTGCTCCTTGCTGGACAGCTGCACCGCGAGCAGAGTGTCGCCGGCCTCGCGCGCGACGATGAGGACCGGCCGGTCCTTGCCGCGGCCGTCGTTCTCCTCGAAGGGCACCCAGGTCCAGACGATCTCGCCGGGGTCGGGGTCGCCGTCGTGGGCCGGCGCGTACTCGGTGCGGACGGGACCGACCTGCTCGGGCTCTGCCTCGGTGGTCGCGGTGGGGCCGTAGCGGCCCGGGGTCTCGGTGTCTATCGACGTCACGGGAGTACGCTAGCCGACAGCATACGCCGCAGGCACAACCCGTCCGGGGCAACTGCCGTCAGCAGCGCGGCGGGACCGGCGAGCGGGGCCAGCACGGACTGCCCCTGTTCCGCGTCCGGTGCCGACGACGCTCGCGCCTGTATCGGTGTGTCCTCGAAGGCCGGGTCCACCACGAGGAGTTGACCGACGGCCCGATAGGTGTGCAGGACGGCGGGCCCGGCCCACCCCTGCGCGCCCGGCCCGAAGGCGAGCTCCTGGTCCAGCAGCGGACGGCCGCCGATCCGCGCCGTCAGGCGGGTGGTGAGGCGGCCGGGCCGCTCCCCCGCCCGGCCGAGGATCTGCTCCTCGCGCAGGACGAGGCGGGCCCCCGGAGCGAGTTCCGCCGTGGTGGCCATCAGCAGGTCACTGCCCTGCGCTGCGATCAACGGCTCCGGCAGCCAGTGCAGTTCCGCTCCCTCGCCGACCACGAGCCGCACGGTGTACCGCGCTCGGCCGCCGTCACGACCCGGCAGCGCCACGGTGGCCGCCGCCGCGTCCACGTGCAGCACCGCGCCCGGTGCCGCCGTGACGTGCACGGCCAGCCGGTCGCCGCCCAGCGGCGCGGTCATGGCCCCGACGACCGTCACCCGGGCGGCTCGTCCGTCCGCGGACCGCGTACGGCGCAGCGCGAGCGGTCCCTCACCGGCGAGTTCGGGCAGCGCGGTGCCGCCGCGGCCGTCCGGGACGGCGGTGATCCGCGCAGTGGCGTGGACACCGCTCACGCGGCGACCGCCGCCCAGGCCGCCAGCCGGTCGCGGACCCACTCGGCGACGGGGCCGACGCCGTTCTCGGCGACGAGGGAGGTGAAGACCACCGGCAGTTCGCCGCGCTGCCGCTGCGCGTCGCGCGCCATGCGGCCGAGGTCGGAGCCGACGTACGGGGCGAGGTCGGTCTTGTTGACCACCAGCAGGTCGGCTGTGGTGACCCCGGGACCGCCTTTGCGCGGGATGTCGTCGCCTCCGGCCACGTCGATGACGAAGACCTGCGCGTCGACCAGGCCCTTGGAGAAGGTGGCGGTGAGGTTGTCGCCGCCGGACTCCACCAGGACGAGGTCCAGGGGCCCCACGGCGTCCTCCAGTTCCTCGACGGCCTCGAGGTTGGCCGAGATGTCGTCGCGGATCGCGGTGTGCGGGCAGGCGCCGGTCTCCACGGCGGCGATGCGCTCCGCCGGCAGGACGGCGTTGCGCAGCAGGAAGTCGGCGTCCTCGCGCGTGTAGATGTCGTTGGTGACGACGGCGATGGACAGCTCGTCGCGCAGCGCCCTGCACAGCGCGGCGACGGTGGCGGTCTTGCCCGAGCCGACCGGGCCGCCGAGCCCGACGCGCAGGGCGCGGCGGCTGCCGTCGGGGCGGGCGGTGGGAGCGGCCCAGGTGTGGCGCTGCGGGAAGACGGTGTGGTCGTGGTCGAGGTGCATGTCGGGTCCCCCTAGGAGGCGAAGAGGCGGACGGGCCACCCGGCGTGGGCCTCGGCGTACACGTCGAGAAGCGGCGCGGAGGCGGCGGGCAGGGCGTCGGTGCCCTCGGTGAGGCAGCGGTGGGCGGCGTCGGCGGCCCGGGCGGCGACGTCGTCCAGGTCCGGGGCGAGCCGTGCGAGCACGGCGGTCACGGCGAACGGGTCGAGGCTCAGCAGGCGTACGGCGGCGGTCGCCGGGCCGGTCACCGCCTCGTACGCCGCCGCGTGGGCGGCGTCGAGCGGCGCGAGGCCGGCGGCCCGGGCGGTGAGGCCGAGCACCACGGGCTGGTGGGCGCCCCGCGGCCGGGCGTCGGCGAGCGCGTCGAGATCGGGTGACGGCCAGGCGGCGCGGGCCGCGCGCGTCATCTGGCGGCCGAGGCGGCGGGCGGTCTGCCGCAGGGCCGGCGAGGGGGTGCGGGCGTCGGCGGCCTCGTCCAGCGCGAGCGGGTCGGCGCCCGCGGTGGCCGCGGCGGCGAGCGCCGCGGCCACCAGGCCGGTGGTGTGGAGCCTGCCGCGGCAGAACTCCTCGAGCGTGCCGGGGCCGGTGATCCGGCCCGCGGCGACCGCCGCCTCGGCCCCGCCGGAGTGGGCGTGGCCGCCGGCGGGGAAGCGTCCGTCGGCGAGCAGCAGCAGCGCGGCGCGGTTCATCGTCCCCCTGCCCGCTCAGAACAGGAAGTACCGCTGGGCCATGGGGAGTTCCGAGGCCGGAGCGGGTTCGACGACGTCTCCGTCGATGCGGACGGTGAAGGTGTCGGGGTCCACCTCGACCCGCGGCATGGCGTCGTTCTCGCGCATGTCCGCCTTGGTGACCCTCCGTGTGTCGCGGATCGGGAGGAAGCGCTTGCCGAGGGCGAGTCGTTCGGCGAGGCCGTCCTCGAGTGCGGTGTGCGTGACGAAGGTGAAGGAGTTGGCGGCGGGGGCGGCGCCGATCGCGCCGAACATCGGCCGGGGCATGACCGGCTGGGGGGTCGGGATGGAGGCGTTGGCGTCGCCCATCTGCGCGTAGGCGATCTGGCCGGCCTTGAGGACGAGGTGCGGTTTGACGCCGAAGAACGCCGGGTCCCACAGCACCAGGTCGGCGAGCTTGCCGCCCTCGACCGAGCCGATCTCTCCGTCGAGGCCCTGGGCGACGGCCGGGTTGATGGTGTATTTGGCGACATAGCGACGTGCCCGCAGGTTGTCGGCCCGCCCGTCGCCGGGCAGGGCGCCGCGCCGCCGCTTCATGACGTGCGCGGTCTGCCAAGTGCGCAGCACGACCTCGCCGATCCGGCCCATGGCCTGGGAGTCCGAGGAGATGATCGAGATGGCCCCCATGTCGTGCAGCACGTCCTCGGCCGCGATCGTGCCGGGCCGGATCCGCGACTCGGCGAAGGCGAGGTCCTCCGGCACGGCGGGGTTGAGGTGGTGGCAGACCATCAGCATGTCGAGGTGCTCCTCGACGGTGTTGACGGTGTGCGGTCGGGTCGGGTTGGTCGAGGACGGCAGGACGTTGGGGTGGGCGACGACGGTCATGATGTCCGGCGCGTGCCCGCCGCCCGCTCCCTCGGTGTGGTAGGCGTGGATGCCCCGTCCGGCGATGGCGGCGAGGGTGTCCTCGACGAAGCCGGCCTCGTTGAGGGTGTCGGTGTGGACGGCGAGCTGCGCGCCGGTCGCCTCGCACACCGTCAGGCAGGCGTCGATGGCGGCCGGGGTGGCGCCCCAGTCCTCGTGGATCTTGAACCCCACGGCTCCGCCGCGCAGTTGGGAGAGCATCGCCTCGTGCGAGACGGTGTTGCCCTTGCCGAGCAGGCCGATGTTGACCGGGTAGTGCTCCAGTGCGGCGAACATCCTGGCCAGGTGCCAGGGGCCGGGCGTGATGGTGGTGGCCTTGGTGCCCTCGGCCGGGCCGGTGCCGCCGCCGATGAGCGTGGTGACGCCGGAGGCCAGGGCCTCGTCCACGATCGTCGGGGAGATGAAGTGGACGTGCGCGTCGACGCCGCCGGCGGTGACGATCTTGCCGTTGCCGGCGATGACCTCCGTCTCGGGCCCGATGACCAGGTCCGGGTGGACGCCGTCCATGGTGTCGGGGTTGCCGGCCTTGCCCAGCGCCGCGATCCGCCCGTCGCGGATGCCGATGTCCGCCTTGACCACACCCCAGTGGTCCAGGACGATGGCGCCGGTGATGACCGTGTCGGGGGTGCCCTCGGCCCGGGTGGCGCGGGCCTGCCCCATCGACTCGCGGATCACCTTGCCGCCGCCGAAGACGACCTCGTCGCCCGAGCCGTCGGCGCCTCCCGACAGGTCCCGCTCGACCTCGATGAGCAGGTCGGTGTCGGCGAGCCGTACCCGGTCCCCGGTGGTGGGCCCGAACAGGTCGGCGTAGACGGCTCGCGAAAGCTCAGACACCGTGCTCTCCCCTCGTGTCCGTGTCCGCCCGGCGCACGCCGGCCCCGTCCCTCGTGTGCGACCCGCCGGCCTCGTGCGCGTCGTCCCGGTCGAGGGCGCCGCCGGTCTCGCCGCGCAGCCCCACGACGATCCGCGCGCCGCCGAGTGGCACGAGATCGACCTCGGCGGGGATGCCGGGCTCGAAGCGCACGGCCGTCCCCGCGGCGACGGCCAGGCGCTTGCCGCGGGCGGCGGCACGGTCGAAGTCCAGGCCCGGGTTGGCCTCGGCGAAGTGGTAGTGCGAGCCGACCTGGATCGGCCGGTCGGCGCGGTTCAGCACCCTCAGCCGGGTCACCGGCCTGCCCGCGTTGAGCACGACCGGTTCGGCCGCGTGCAGGATCTCTCCGGGAATCACGCGGCGCCCCCTAGACGATCGGCTCGTGGACGGTGACGAGCTTGGTGCCGTCCGGGAAGGTTGCCTCGACCTGCACGTCGTGGATCATCTCCGGCACGCCTTCCATGACGTCGTCCCGGGTGAGCACCTTGCGGCCCGATGCCATGAGTTCGGCGACGGTGCGGCCGTCCCTGGCCCCCTCCAGGAGGTGAGAGGTGATCAGCGCGACCGCCTCCGGATGGTTGAGCCTCAGGCCTCTGGCCCGGCGCCTCTCCGCCACGTCGGCGGCGACGTGGACGAGCAGGCGTTCCTGTTCATGGGGGGTCAGTTGCATGGCAACACCTCGCAGTCGTCCCGGGTGAAGGGACCCGCGGGGGCGTGTACGGCCTGCGGATCCGCTCTGCCGTTGTCCGGACGCCGCAGGTTAGTTCGGCGGCGTTTCGTCCGCGTTAACTTCCCTACTCGCTGTCGCCCTTACCCGGTGGCCCCGGCGGGCGCGCGGTCAGCGGCAGGTGGTGGCGGCCGCGGCCCTTGTGCGCCGGAGCGCCCTGCGCGCTCAGGCATGGGCCGTCCTCCCCCTGCCGTCAGGGGCGCCGGCCAGGGAGCGGGTGACCCGTGGGCCTCGGCGTCCTTGCGCAGCATGCCATGGCGCTCCTGGCTCCTCGCCGTACGACACGAAGGCGGCGACCGCCATGGCGTACCGCATCCTTCGCAGGCGACGCGACGGTCTTCCCGGCCGCAAAGCCTGTGCCGTCCGCGCCCTTCGACCGGGCCGATCTTTCGGCCGGCCGCTCACCGGACAGCGGGGCTCCGCCGACCTCACCGGGGAGCCGCCACCCGGCGCTACGAGCGCCGCCGCGCCACCGCGCGAAAGGCCGCATACAGGAGGGCATCCATCAGGAACCCTCGGAATCCCGGCATGGCGCAGGCGGGAAGCGGGCGGAGTGCCGGCACACTCGGCTGGTCCGTGCGGTGCCGCCACTCGGCGGGCCGGACCATGGCGACGCGACGGCCCTCCGGCCGCAATGCCTGTGCCGCCTTCGACCGGGCCGATCTTCCGGCCGGCCGCTCGCCGGACAGCGGGGCTCCGCCGACCTCACCGGGGAGCCGCCGCCCGGCGCTACGAGCGCCGCCGCGCCACCGCGCGAAAGGCCGCACGTGATCAGCCACGCCGGCACGGCCCTCGCGCCGGAAGCGGACAGGGCTCCATCGCCCCCGACGATCCACGCGGCGCGGCCGCCTCGACCCCGGTGTCCCTCCACCGGGGGATCCCTCGGGCCGCTCTTCCGGCTCATCCGCTGTCCGGGACGGCGGGGCTCCGTCGCCCTCCTCGGGCCGCTCGTCGGGCGCCGGCGGTGGCGACTGGTGGGCGACCGCGGGACGGGCCGGGCGCCCCGGCGCACGGCCGACACCGCCGCGCGCAGGACCGGTACGGGCAACCGGGGCACGCCGCGCCGCCCGGCCCCTGTCCCAGGCCCGCTCGGGCTTGGGGAGGGCCCGCCCGGGGGCCGCTCAGGCCCCGTCGTGGCGGGCGTTCGCCGTCCCGCGGTGCTCCGCGGCGATGCCGAAGCGGCGGCGTTCGCCTGTGGCGGACACCGCTCCGCGCACCGAGGAGACGGTGCTGACCACCGTCTCCTCGGGAGCGGCGTCCAGTTCTTGGAGTCGTTGCAGGTCAGCGGCAGAGACCAGGGCGACCAGCGGCTTGCCGTGACGTGTCACGACCACCCGCTCACCGCCGTAGACGACGCGGTTGATCAGCTCCGCCAGCTCCGCACGCGCTTGTGTCACCGGGACTTCATGGGCCATGCTCCCCATCATAACGAGATGTACGTCCTGTACATTTTTTACAGCTATGGATCACCCCTGCCCGGGTGCCCACGGAGGTACGCGATGCTTCGACCGACCGCCCGCTACGTCCTCCCCGAGTTCACCGAGCGCACCAGTGAGGGCGTCCGCTCGATGGACCCGTACTCCAAGCTGCTCCAGGAGCGGATCGTCCTGCTCGGGACGCCCATCGACGACACCTCGGCCAACGACGTGATGGCACAGCTCATCCATCTCGAGGCCGCCGCCCCGGAGCAGGACATCTCGCTCTACATCAACTCCCCCGGCGGGTCCTTCACCGCGATGACCGCGATCTACGACACCATGCAGTTCGTCAGCTGCGACGTGTCGACGGTGTGCGTGGGCCAGGCCGCCTCAGCGGCGGCCGTCCTGCTCGCCGCCGGCGCGCCCGGCAAGCGGCTGGCGACCCCCGGCTCACGGGTCCTGATCCACCAGCCGTCGTTCGCGGAGGCGGTCCAGGGCACCACGTCCGACCTGGAGATCCAGGCCCGGGAACTGCTCCGTCGCCGTGATCAGTTGGAGGAGCTGCTGGTACGTCACACGGGGCGGGAACCGGAGCGGATCCGGGCCGACATCGACCGGGACACCATTCTTGACGCCCCGTCGGCCCTGGCCTACGGCCTGGTCGACCGGCTGACGCTGAGCCGCAAGGACGGCGCCGGCCGCGCCCCGCGCGCCCTGCGGTGATCGCGGTGGTGCCCGAACTGCCCCCGCTTCCGGCCCTGACACGGGCCGAGGGCGGGCTGGTCGACGCCTATCTGGAGGTGGTGGATCTGCTCGGCCGGACCAACCCCTCCCGTTGCCGGGACACCTACGGGGCGCTGCGCGCCGCGCAGGCCCTGGTGGTGCGGGCCGCGGAGCTGCGTGACGCGCTGGCGCTGATGCACACGCGCGGGGAGAGCGAGGTGCACACCGCGACGATGGAGCGGGCGCTACGGGTGCTGGACGGCGAACGGCGGACGGGCCAGGTCACCTTGCCCTCACCCCCGCCCCGTTGACGGAACGTCACGCGTTGACGATCCGGCTGGTCCGTTCGGGGGACGCGAACTCGAACCGAATGGACTCGCCCGATCGTTGTATCCGCCGCGTGCGGCCGGGCAGCCCCGAGTTGCGCGCGAAGCCCTCCGGGCAGGCGATCTGACGTCTCGGCCCTGGCGTTCCGTTAGCTTTTAGGGCGTCAGGCGTCGCCGTGTGTCGCGGAATCCACCCGGATAGGTGAGTCGTGAACATACTCACATTCGACCGGTTGCGCTGTGAATCGACCGCTTCGCTGAGTGATGATCCCTTCGACGACAAGCCCCCGTCATCCCGGCGGGGCGGTCCGCGCGGACGCCGAATCCTGCCGCCGCGCGGGTGCCAGGTCGACGACGACGCCACGGCAGGAGCGGAGGACCCGAGCAGGGCGGGCCCGGTGCAGGTCGCCGGACCCTTGGGGTGAAGCCGCAGCCGCGGCCGGGCATCTTCGCCTGTCCGAACCCGACAGGTCATCCTTCGCAGGCGGACGACGAAGGGGTGCGCATGAGTGCGCCGACAGCCATGTCAGGGGTCCTGGGCCGGCTGGGTGCGGTATCGGCCCTCACGGCCGCCGCCGTGGCCGGTCCCGCGGTACTGCCGGATGCCTCCCAGCAGGCGGAGGCGACATCCGTCTCCGCCAAGGCGCTGAAGATCGCGGCGTCCAAGAAGGGCGCGCCGTACCGGTACGGGGCGGCCGGTCCCGGCAGCTTCGACTGCTCCGGGCTCACCTTCTACTCCTTCAAGAAGGTGGGCCGTAAGCTGCCGCGTACCGCCGCGGCCCAGTACAACAGCGTCCGGCACATCCGGTCGTCCGCACGCACCCGTGGCGACCTGGTCTTCTTCCACTACGGGAGCAACGTCTACCACGTGGGGATGTACGCCGGGCACGGGAAGATCTGGCACTCCCCCAAGCCCGGCGGACGGGTGCGGCTGGAGAAGATCTGGAGCCGCAGCGTCTGGTACGGCCGGGTGAAGTGACCGCGGCCTGGTGGCCCGGGAGCCGGGGCTCGCGGGCCACGCCCTCGGCGGCGTCGACATGCCGGCGGCGTGCCGGTAGCGTGCGCGCGTGACCCTCGCTCGCATGCTCGCCGACGCCGCCGAGGGCGTCTTCCCGCCCCCGGACGGCTCGGTGACGGTGGTGCCGCAGCCCGCGCCGCGCGACGCCGGGGTGGTCGCCTTCACCGCCCACTGCGTGGTCTTCGCCGACGCCGACCCCGAGGTCGTCCGCGGGCTGCTGCCCCCCGGCGACCTTTCGGCGCCGCTCGGTCCGCCCTTCCTCACCGCGCTGTGCGGGGTGCTGGACCGCACGGTGGACACCGTGGACCTGCTGACCGCCGCGCCCGCTCTCCCCGGACCGCCACCGGCCGCCCTGGGACTGTCCCTGCGGGAGACCACCGACCGTGACCATCCCCGGATCGCGAGGGCCCTGCGGCACCGCGACGAGGTGCGGGCCTGGACGGTGCCCGGAGGCACGGTCCTGACCGGACGGGGCGTGGCGGGCCGCTGGGAGGTGGCCGTGGAGGTCGATCCGGTGGCGCGCGGCGCGGGCCTCGGGCGCCGGCTGGCGCTGGCGGCGCGTCACCTCGTGCCCGAGGGCGCGACGGCGTGGGCGCAGATCGCCCCGGGCAACGCAGCGAGCGGGCGGGCGTTCAACGCGGCAGGCTTCGTGCCGATGGGCGCCGAGGCGCTGCTGCTCACCCGGGACGACTGAGAGGCCGACCCGCACAGCCGTGCGGCCTCCGTGCGCCCGGCGTCACTCGACGGCGGCGGTGGCCCAGGGCAGGCTGATCCACACCGTCTTGCCGCCGTCGGCGGTGGGGGTGACGCTCAGGGTGCCGCCCGCCTCCGCGGTGAGGTGACGGATGATCAATATGCCGCGCCCGTTGTCCTGCTGCACGGCGGCGGGCAACCGCTGGGGCCATCGGGGGTGGCTGTCGGTGACTCCGATCCGCAGCTGCTCGTCCCGGTCGAGCCGGACGTCGAGGGTGAAGGTCGGCGATGTGCCGAGGGTGTGCAGCACCGCGTTGGTCGCGAGCTCGGAGACGATGAGCCGGACGGAGTCGGCGGGATCCGAGTCCTCGGGCATGCCCCACTCCGCCAGCAGGTCGCTCACATAGCGGCGTACCGCGGGGACCGAGGCAGGGTCGCTCGGCAGGGTGACGGATGCTTCCTGGTGATCTGCCATGACGACGCTGTCCCTTTCCCGCCGTGACCAGGACGCCGGCGCCTGCCGCACCCGTGGCCGCGCGCGTGGCAGCCGACGGCGCCGTGCCCGCTTTCGTACGGCACGGCCCCGTACGGCACTCACGCGCCAGAGTGTCATTCATCGTGCCCTTCATCAGGGTCTCACCACGGCTATATGCATATATCTGTCCCCCAAAACGGTGAACTCTGCTACGAGAGCACGTATATGCGCGGCAGACTTCGCTCCGGAAGTGGGGGAGACGCCCAACGGGAGGTGCACACACCATGCAGCAGGTGCCGGCGGTACGCCGCCGCAAGATCGGCTCGGAACTGCGCCGACTGCGCGACGCGGCGCGCCTCACGAGCGGTGAGGCCGCCCAGCGCCTGGGATGGCACCAGTCCAAGGTGAGCCGGATCGAGACCGGCCGCAGCGGGGTGCGCCCGGAGGACGTCGCGGCGATGCTGGACGTGTACGGGGTGCGGGACGCGCGGCTGCGCGAGATGCTCGCCGCTCTCGCGGGTGAGGGCGACCGGCGCGGCTGGTGGCACGAGTTCCGGGAGGAACTCCCCACGGCGTACCGGGACTTCATCTCGCTGGAGACGGATGCCTGCCGGGCTCGCACCTTGGAGACGACGGTGGTACCGGGGCTGCTGCAGACCCCGGACTACGCGCGCGAGCTCACCCGCTCCGTCATCCCGCAGCTCGGTCCCCGGCAGATCGCGACCCTGGTGCAGGTGCGCATCGCCCGCCAGGCGGTGCTGCGCGCCGATCCGCCGCTGGAGCTGTGGGCGGTGCTGGACGAGGCGGTGCTGCGCCGGGAGGTCGGGGGCCCCGGGGTGATGGCGGCGCAATTGAGCCATCTTGTGGAACTGGGTTCACTGCCTCATGTGCATCTGCAGGTGCTGCCCTTCTCGGCCGGTGGGCATATAGGCGTCACGGGGCCTTTCGTCGTCTTCTCATTTCCGCGCATTGCTGATCTGGACGTGGTTGTTATCGACCATTTGACGAGTAGTCTCTATCTGGATCAGCGCGAGGACGTCAGGGCGTACGCTGCCGCCTTCAACCGGTTGCGCTCCCACGCCCTGTCGGCCGAGCAGTCGTTGTCCTACATCTCCGGCATCGGCAAAGGCATCGACAAAGGCGCGTAAGGAGGCATTCCCCCATGTCCGACGCATCGCCTCAGTACGTCACCTCCAGTGCGTCCCTCTCCGGCGTGCACTGGCGACGCAGCAGCCACAGCACAGCGGCGAACAACTGCGTCGAGGCGGCCCTCATCGGCAGCGGGCCGCTCTCGGGACAGCTCGCCGTACGCGACTCCAAGGATGTGCGCGGCCCCGCCCTGCTCTTCACCCCCGCGGCCTGGGCGGAGTTCCTCGCCGCCGTGACGGAGGGCGGTCTGACCGAACGTCCCTGAGGTCAGGGGCAGGTGGGCATCGGCGCCGTGCGGACGACCGTCCGCACGGCGTCGCCGATCTCCCGGTCCGTCAGGTCGGCCCGCGCGGTGAGCCGCAGCCGCGAGATCCCGTCCGGCACGGACGGGGGCCGGAAGCAGCCCACCGCCACACCCGCCGCGCGGCACGCGGCGGCCCACTCGACCGCCGCCCCGGGCGACGGCGCCCGCACCGACACCACGCAGGCGTCCGGCACGGCGGCCTCCAGTCCGGCCTCCACCAGCCGCTCGTACAGCTCGCGGGCGACGGCGCGGGCCCGTGCGGCACGCTCCGGCTCGCGCCGGAGCAGGCGCAGCGCGCCCAGCGCCGCGCCCGTCGCCGCCGGGGCGAGGCCCGTGTCGAAGATGAACGTCCGCGCGGTGTTGACCAGGTGCTCGATGACGCGGGCCGGACCGAGCACCACGCCGCCCTGGCTGCCCAGGGACTTGGAGAGGGTGGCGGTGCACACGACGGCGGGCGCGCCCGCGAGACCCGCCTGCGCGGCCGCCCCCCGGCCCCCGGGGCCGAGCACCCCGAGTCCGTGGGCGTCGTCCACCAGCAGCGCGGCACCGTGGTCGCCGCAGGCGCCGGCCAGCGCCCCGAGCGGGGCGGCGTCGCCGTCCACCGAGAAGACCGAGTCGGTGACGGCGACGGCGGGCCCGTCGTGGCCGGCGAGCGCCTTGCGGAAGGCCTGCGGATCGGCGTGCGCCACGACCTCGGTGGTGGCGCGGGAGAGCCGGCAGCCGTCGATGAGCGAGGCGTGGTTGCCGCTGTCCGACACGATGAGCGTGCCCGGCTCCGTGCTGAGGGCGGTGACGGCGGCGAGGTTGGCGGCGTAGCCCGAGGCGAGGACCAGCGCCGCCTCGAAGCCGCAGAAGGCGGCGAGCTCGGACTCCAGTTCGGCGTGCAGCTCGGTGCTGCCCGTGACCAGCCTGGAACCGGTCGCACCGGCTCCCCAGCGCAGGCAGGCGTCCGCGCCGGCCCGGGTCACCTCGGGGTGGCGGGCGAGCCCCAGGTAGTCGTTGGATGCGAGGTCCAGCAGGGGCGAGCGCGCGGGCCGGGGCCGCAGGGTGCGCACGAGCCCGGCGGCGCGCCGCCGTTCGGCGTGCGCGTCGATCCAGTCGAACGGGTCGCGTGTCATGGTCGTCCCTGGGGTCGGCGGAGGGTCGGGCAGCACCGTAGTGTGCCGGACCGGCTCGTACGGTGCGGTGACGTACACACCTGGGCGGGCGGTCTTGTGGCATGCCCCATTGGCCCGGGCACGCGCGGTACGCCAGGATCGCGACATGGATCTGCTGAATGCTCTGGTGGACAAGGGTCTGCGCCGCGAGCTGCCCACCCGCGAGGAGGCGCTGGCCGTACTGGCGACCTCCGACGACGAACTGCTCGACGTGGTGGCGGCGGCCGGCAAGGTGCGCCGCGCGTGGTTCGGCCGCCGGGTGAAGCTGAACTACCTGGTCAACCTCAAGTCGGGACTGTGTCCTGAGGACTGCTCCTACTGCTCGCAGCGGCTCGGCTCGGAGGCCGGGATCCTCAAGTACACCTGGCTGAAGCCGGACGAGGCGGCGGCCGCGGCCACGGCGGGGGTCGCCGGCGGCGCCAAGCGGGTCTGCCTGGTGGCGAGCGGGCGCGGCCCGACCGACCGCGACGTGGACCGGGTCTCCGCGACCATCGAGGCCATCAAGGAGCGGCACGAGGACGTCGAGGTCTGCGCGTGCCTCGGCCTGCTCTCCGCCGGGCAGGCCGAGCGGCTGCGCGGCGCGGGCGCCGACGCGTACAACCACAACCTCAACACCTCCGAGGCCGTCTACGGGGACATCACCACCACCCACACCTACGCGGACCGGGTCGACACGGTGCAGCAGGCCCAGGCGGCCGGCCTGTCGGCCTGCTCCGGACTCATCGCGGGCATGGGCGAGAGCGACGAGGACCTGGTCGACGTGGTCTTCGCGCTCCGCGAGCTGGACCCGGACTCCGTCCCGGTGAACTTCCTCATCCCCTTCGAGGGCACCCCGCTGGCGAACGAGTGGAACCTCACCCCGCAGCGGTGCCTGAGGATCCTGTCGATGGTGCGGTTCGTCTGTCCCGACGTGGAGGTCCGCATCGCGGGCGGCCGCGAGGTGCATCTGAGGAGCATGCAGCCGCTCGCGCTGCACCTGGCGAACTCCATCTTCCTGGGCGACTACCTCACCAGTGAGGGCCAGGCGGGCAAGGCCGACCTCGACATGATCGCGGACGCCGGCTTCGAGGTGGAGGGCGCCGGCGAGACGACTCTGCCCGTCCACCGGATGGACGCGGCGGCGGCCGCGGCGGGGGCGTGCGGCGGCCACGCCGGCGCGGGCTGCGGCTCGCACGGCGAGGGCCGGGAGGAGGCCGGCGGCTGCGGTCCCTGCGGCGGCCGCACGCGGGCGGGCGCCGCCACGGACGATCCCGCGGACGCCGGGCAGCCGGCGCCCGCCGGTGCCGCCCGAACCGACCTGGTGGCCGTGCGCCGCCGCGGCGCCGGCACGGATCTGCCGCCCAATGCCTGAGCCGCTCACCCCCGGCGAGCTGCTGGCTCTGGACCGGGAGCACGTCTGGCACCCGTACGGGCCCATGCCGGGCCGTCAGGAACCGCTCGTCGTGGAGTCCGCGGCCGGGGTCCGACTGCGGCTCGCCGAGCCCTTCGAGGGTGTGACCGACCTCGTCGACGGCATGTCGTCCTGGTGGTCGGCCATCCACGGCTACAACCACCCGGTGCTCAACGAGGCGGCTCGCGGCCAGTTGGACCGGATGAGCCATGTGATGTTCGGCGGGCTCACCCACGAGCCGGCCGTGCGGCTCGCGGCCCGCCTGGTCGAGATCACCCCCGAGCCGCTGCGGCACGTCTTCCTCGCCGACTCCGGCTCGGTGTCGGTCGAGGTCGCTTTCAAGATGTGCCTGCAGTACTGGCGTTCGCTCGGACGGCCGGAGAAGCAGCGGCTGATGACGTGGCGCGGCGGCTACCACGGCGACACGTGGCAGCCGATGTCCGTCTGCGACCCCGAGGGCGGCATGCACGGGCTGTGGTCCGGCGTCCTGCCCCGGCAGGTCTTCGCGGACGCGCCGCCGGCCGCGTACGAGGAGGCGTACGCCGGCCACCTGCGGGAGATGATCGCGCGTCACGCGCACGAGCTCGCGGCGGTCGTGGTGGAGCCCGTCGTGCAGGGCGCGGGCGGCATGGCCTTCCACTCCCCCGCCTATCTGCGCGTGTTGCGCGAGGCGTGCGACGAGCACGACGTGCTGCTGGTCTTCGACGAGATCGCCACCGGGTTCGGACGCACCGGGACGCTGTTCGCCGCCGGCCAGGCCGGGGTCAGCCCGGACGTGATGTGCGTCGGCAAGGCACTGACCGGCGGCTACCTCACGATGGCCGCCACCTTGTGCACCGCGCGGGTCGCCGAGGGGATCTCCCGGGGAGAGGTGCCGGTGCTCGCCCACGGCCCGACCTTCATGGGCAACCCGCTGGCCGCCGCCGTCGCCTGCGCCTCCCTCGACCTGCTGCTGGGCCAGGACTGGGCGCAGGAGGTCAAGCGGATCGAGGCCGGGCTGCGCGAGGGGCTGGCGCCCGCCGCCGGGCTCCCCGGGGTGCGTGACGTGCGGGTGCTGGGCGCGATCGGCGTCGTCCAGCTCGACCACGAGGTCGACCTGGCCGCCGCGACGAGGGCCGCCGTCCGCAAGGGCGTATGGTTGCGGCCGTTCAGGGACCTGATCTACACGATGCCCCCGTACGTCACGGGGGACGAGGACGTCGCGCGCATCTGCGCGGCGGTGCGCGCGGCGGCGGAGGCGGCATGACGGTGTTGTTCGTGACCGGTACGGGCACGGAGATCGGCAAGACGGTGACCACGGCGGCGATCGCGGCCACCGCGCTGTCCGGCCAGTACAGCGTGGCCTACCTCAAGCCCGCGCAGACCGGGGTCGGGCCCGGCGAACCGGGCGACGCCGCCGAGGTCACCCGGCTCGCCGGGCCCGAGGTCACGAGTGTCGAACTGGCCCGGTACCCCGAGCCGCTGGCCCCGGCCACGGCCGCACGGCGCTCCGGGATCCCCGCGGTGGGGCCGACGGATGTCGCCGAGGCGGCTGCGAAGCTGGCGGCCGTGCACGACATCGTGCTCGTCGAGGGGGCGGGCGGTCTGCTCGTCCGTCTCGACGACGCGGGCTCGACGCTGGCGGACGCCGCACGGATGCTGGGAGCCCCGGTGCTCGTGGTGGCCCCGGCGGGGCTCGGCACGCTGAACGGCGCCGCGCTGACGGCGCAGGTGCTCACGGCGCGCAAGCTGCAGTGCGCGGGCTTCGTCATCGGGAGCTGGCCGCAGGACGCGGACCTGGCCGCCCGCTGCAACCTCTCCGACCTGCCGGAGGTCACCGGCGCCCCGCTGCTGGGCGCCCTGCCCGCCGGTGCCGCCGCCCTCGCCCCCGACGCCTTCCGCGAGGCGGCGCCCGGCTGGCTCTCCCCCCGGATCGGCGGCACGTGGGACGCGTCGGCCTTCACCGCGCACTGGGCGCCGCGCTAGACCGGCGATCTTTGCCAGGTGCCGGGTTCCTGCGGGGCGGGCGTCCGTTGGGTGCGGCGAGGCTGCCGTCGGCGCCGGGCTGGGCCCGGTCGGCCAGAGCGAGACTGCCGAGGCGGACGCACGAGGTGGGGCGCACCAGCGCGACCAGGTCCGTGGCGGGGGCCGGACCTGCAGCGGCGATCACCCTCTCAGGTGACGATCGGCCTCGTCACTCCCTTCAAGCAGCGTGTGCAGGTCCAACTCGGCAGCAGAGGTGATCACTGCGGCTCCCCGGCGGAAGAGTTGAGACGTCGGGCATCTCGCTCGACCGCCGGGGAGCCTCGCGTGGCCCGCACCGACCAGCGGCCAGTCGGCGCGCGGCCCTGTCCAGCGTGCGATGCCAGGCAGCACGGAGAGCACCGAACCCGCGAGTTCTCCGCCGTCCGCGCGCCGGGAAACCGGCGACGCGGCGAAAGCGCCGTGCCCGGCGTCGACCCGCGTAGGTCGGCCGATCCGGGTG
>NZ_JBYIQP010000058.1:0-44718 GCF_057707665.1 Actinacidiphila sp. bgisy167
GTGTCCATGACGGCACGTGATCTTTCGGCCTTCACACTGGCCGGTTACGACAAGGGACGGGGCAAGGCCGTCCAGGCATTGTGGTTCGCGGTGATGAACACCGTCTTCTCGGCCTGGTTCTGCCCGGCCCGGCTGCGGGTGGCGATCCTGCGGGCCTTCGGCGCCACCATCGGCGAGGGGGTGCTCATCCGGCACCGCGTCCGCGTGCTGTGGCCCTGGAAGCTGACCGTCGGCGACCGCACATGGATCGGCGAGGGCGCCTGGCTGCTCAACCTGGAGCCGATCACCCTCGGCGCCGACGTGTGCGTCTCCCAGGAGGCGCTGCTGTGCACCGGCAGCCACGACCACCGCACCGTCGACTTCCGCTACCGCAACGCGCCGATCACCGTGGAGGACGGCGCCTGGGTCGCCGCCCGGGCCGTCGTGCTGGCCGGCGTGACGATCGGACGCCACGCCGTCGTCGGCGCCGGCACCGTCCTGTCGAAGGACCTGCCGGAGCTGACCCTGCACGCCGCCGACGGCACCCGGACGCTCGAGGAGCCCCAGCCGTGAAGGAGCCCCAGCCGTGAAGGTGCTGCACGTCGTCACCCTGCACACGCCCACCAACGCCTTCGGCGGACCGACCCGTGTCGCCCTCAACCTCGCCCGGGGGCTGCGCGGCCGCGGCGTCGACGCCGAGCTGGTCACACTGGGCGACGGCTTCCCCAAGGGCGCGCTGCCCGACGAGGTGGAGGGGGTGCCGGCACGGGTCTACCAGGCCCGGCACGTGCTGCCGCGCTTCGAGGTCTCCGGGATCACCTCGCCGTCCCTGCTCGCCGGAGCGCGGCGGCTGGTGCGCTCGGCGGACGTCGTCCACGTCCACCTGATGCGCGACCTGATCACCCTGCCGGTCGCCGTGGCCGCGCTGCAGTGCGGCAGGCCGCTGGTGCTGCAGACCCACGGGATGATCGACCCCAGTGAGAAACCGCTGGCCAAGGTGCTCGACGCGCTCGCCACCAAGCGGTTGCTGCGTCGCGCCGACGCCGTGCTGCACCTGACCGAGTGGGAGCGCACCGACCTCGAGGCCGTCGTGGGCGCGGGCCACCTGGCCCGTCCCGTACGGCTGCCCAACGGCACCGCGCTTCACCGCCCGCGGGCCCGCAGTGGACCGCCGACCGTGCTCTACCTGGCCCGCTTCCAGGCCCGCAAGCGCCCCAAGGTCTTCGCGGCGGCCATCCCCGAGGTTCTCAAGCGGTATCCCGACGCCCGCTTCGTCCTGGCCGGCCCGGACTCGGGCGAGCTGGCCGGCACCCTCGAGACCGTCCGCGCGCTGGGAGTCGAGCGCGTCGTCCGGCATGTCGGTCCGCTCAGCCACGCCGAGGCGCTGGAGGCCTTCCGCGCCGCCGACGTCTATGTGCTGCCGTCCGTGGACGAGCCCTTCGCGATGTCGCTGCTGGAGTCGATGTCGGTGGGCACGCCCGTGGTCGTACGGGAGTCCAACGGCCTCGCCCCCGACATCGAGCGGGCGGGCGCCGGACGGGTCGTGCACCGCCCCGAGGACGTGGGCAAGGCCGTCCTGGAACTGCTGGAGCCCGAGACGAACCAGGCGGCCTCGCAGGCCGCCTGGCGCCTCATCCGGGACGAGCTGTCGCTCGACGCCGTCCTCGACGTCCTCCAGGGCGTCTACGAGACGGCTACGAAGGAGCGTTCTCCCGCGTCTTCAGCCCGATCTGCCAGCGGTAGAAGCTGAGGGCGAGGGCGTAGTCGAAGCCGGCGCGGCCGTCGAGGAAGCCGCGCCGGGCGAGGTAGGTGTAGCCGAAGAAGAGCAGCGGCTTGAACGGCACCTTCTGGAAGATCCGTCCCTGCCGGGTCTTCAGCCCGCGCACCTGCTCTTTGGCGCTCGGGTGGTGCTCCAGCCAGGCCTCCCAGTCCGAGTAGCGGTTGTGCCGGTCGAACCAGGTGCGCACCGGATCCAGGTCGCGGTGTTCGATGCGCCCCTTGAGCTGCCCCACGGGGCCGTCCGCACGCGGCTGGTAGTGGCCCTCCTGCTCGCCCATGCCGGGCGCGTCCAGGTCGTCGACCTCCGGGTACGACACCTTGGTGCGGTCCAGCAGGGACCGCTTGACGACGGTGTGGCCGCGCCGCAGCGGCCGCCCGGCGAACCAGTACAGCAGCGGGATGTCGAAGGCCGCGGGCAGGACGGGCTGCCGCGCGAAGACCTCCCGGAGCTCGGCGATCAGCTCCGGTGTCGGGACCTCGTCCCCGTCGAGGAAGAGCAGCCACGGGATGTGCGGGTGGACGTTGTCCAGGCACCACTGCTTCTTCTTGGGGTACGTGCCGTCCCAGGTGTAGGGGACGACCTCCGCGCCCAGCGACGCGGCGATGGCGCGGGTGTCGTCGGTGCTGTCGGAGTCGACGACCACCACCGCCTCGACGTGGTCGATGACCGAGGCGACCGTGGTGGCGATGTTCTCCGCCTCGTTCTTGGTCGGTATCGCCACCACGATGGGCAGTCTGCTGTCCGGTTCCGTCATCGGCCCTCCCGTGCCCAGGCGAAGCAGCCGCGCGAGTCGAAGGTCTTCGTGGCCGCGGTGATGGTGACCCGGTGGGCCGTGCCGGCCCTGGTGCCGGCCGTCCACGCGCAGTCCTTGGTGGGGGTCAGGGCGCGGTAGGTGCCGGGCGTCACGACGCTGCCCGCCTTCGCTGTCGCGCCCACGGTGTAGGAGCCGTCGGCGAATCCCGTCTCGGCGGCCGCCAGGACGTCCTCCTGGTCCGGGCACAGGTGGGTGACGGCGCCCTTGGCGCCGCCGATCTGCCCGGTGATGATGCCGCCGATCGCGGCGTCCTTGTCGACCTCGGCGACGCGCGCGATGCGGTCGCAGGTCTCCTGGCCCAACTGCAGCACGGCCGCGGGGTCGGTGCCCTTGGGCACCCGGCCCGCCAGGTAGGTCTTCTCCTTCTTGGTGAAGGAGCCGGTGGCCGGGGTCAGCTCGCTCTCGGGGACCTTGGGCCCGCTCGGGACGGCGTCGGAGGCGGGGTCGGTGGGGGCGGTCGGTTCCGCCGAGCCCGGGTCCGCGCCCCGGTCCGGGGCCGGTACGGAGGCGGAGGCGGCGGCGGTGGGTGCGGGAGCGTCCTTGGCGGCGGTGTCCTCGGCGTCGGAGCCGCTGGAGCAGCCGGCGATCAGCACCGCCGCCGCCGTCGCGAGGACGGCGGCGGCGACCCGGCGGGGCGGGTGGGTCATCCGTTCCGCCCCAGGGTGTAGTGCTGGGCGATCTGCGCGGCGGACAGCACGCTCGGGTAGATCGCCGTCTCGTCGAGGGAACCGGCGAAGTAGTCGCTCGTCGGGCGGCTGGTCCAGCCCGACAGGCTGTCCCCGCCGACGTGCCAGTAGCCGACGTAGTCGTTGCCTCCGGTGATCAGGGCGTTCGACGCCTGCAGCGAGCCGTCGACGTACAGCCGCATGCCCCCGGTGCCCTGGGTGGCGACGACGTGGTGCCACGCGCCGTCGTTGTAGGCGGCCGAGGTGGTGATGGTGCGGTTGCTGCCGCTGCGCACACCGAAGATCAGCCGGCCGGCGTTGGTCATGTAGACGTGCTTGTCGGTGGTGGCGCTCGCCTCGGTCGTCCGGTCGCCGAAGCCGACGATCTTGCCGCCGGCGGTGGTGGTCGTCCGGAACCAGGTCTCGATGCTGTACGCGGCGGGCCGGTTGCGCTTGGCGTCGCTGTACGACCACTGCGTGGAGCCGTTGAAGGTCACGGCGGTGCTGCCGTTGCCGGCGATCGCGCCGGGGCTCACACCGCGGGTCGGGCCGCCGACATGGTTGCCGTTCGCGCCGGCCGGCGAGTTGTCGGCGACGAAGGTGTTGGCCGTCTCGTTGTAGCGCCAGTACAGGGTGGCGCCGTCGGCGAGGACCCGGGTCGGGTAGGCCTCGGGCGCGGTCGCCGCCGTGACGGTCTGGGTGGGCGACTTGACGGTGGTGTTGGTCCCGTCGCTCGCGGTGACCCGGTAGGTGTAGGTGGCGCCGGCCGTCACATCGGTGTCGGTCCAGGTCAGCTGCGGACGCACCCACGGCAGCGAGGAGGCCGTCGTGGTGTGCACGGGCGTGGCACCGCCGTTCTTGTACACGCGGTAGGTCAGCGAGCTGTCGTCGAGGTCCAGGCTGGTCTGGATGCGGACCTCGACCGAGCCCGGGGTGACGCTGGAGACATTGACGTTCGGGGTGGTCGGCACGCCGGTGTCCGGACCCGAGGAGAAGCGGGTCAGGCCCTGCTGGGCCACGCCGTTCACGGTGGTGAACTCGCCCCCGACCCAGAGGTAGTCGGTGCCGCCGGAGGAGGAGACGGCCATGACGCGGGGGCCGATGCCCTCGCCCAGTCCGTCGTTGGTGTCGGGGAACCAGCCCAGCTTCGCGGGGTTGTCGACGGTCTGCGCGAGCAGGTGCTTGCGCCGCTGGTTCGGGTACTCGCCCATGCTGCTGCAGTCGTGCGCGTGCGAGCCGCTGTAGAGCACGGACTTGTACACCTCGACGGACTGCGTGGCGCCGAGGCAGGTGTCGCGCCAGCGCTGGTCGAAGTCGTCGAGGTCGAGCGCGATACGGCCGTCGAAGACGCCGCCTCCGGTTCCCTCGTTGCCGGTGTAGAAGCCGGTGGCGTCGGTCGTGATGTCCTTGACCACCGAGGTCGACGGGATGAAGGAGGACCCGTAGCCCCTCACGACGGCGCCCGTCGTGGCGTCGACCACCGCCAGGGCGTGCGAGGCCGTGCCGTTGACGCGGTCGAAGTCGCCGCCGAGGAGGACGTTCGCACCGTCCGGCGTGACCTCCACGGCCCGGCCCGGCGCGTCGCCGTCGGCCGTGAAGGCGGTGACGTCGCCGGTGGTGGTGACGGCGGCGAAGTTGCCGCGCGGTTGGCCGTCGACGGAACTGAAGTCGCCGCCCAGGTAGACGGTGTCACCGGTGGCGGCCAGCGCCCGGACGGTGGCGTTGACCGCGACCGCGAAGTCCTTCCTGACGGTGCACGTGGCGATGTCGATCGCCGCGAGGCTGCTCACCGGGGTGCCGTTGACGGCGCCGAAGAAGCCGCCCGCGTACAGCGTGGCGCCGTCCGGAGACACCGCCAGCGCCCGCACGGTGGCCGTGCCGGAGCCGACGGTGAAGGACAGCGCGCAGTCGGTGGGCGCTCCGGTGGCGGCGTTGAAGGCGGCGAAGTTGACCGCCGCCCGCTCGTTCGGTCCGCCCGCCGCCTCACCGGACGGGCGGACCGAGGAGAAGGTGCCGCCGGCGAAGACGGTGCCGTTCGCCTGCGCCATGGCGAAGACGATGCCGTTGGTCTGCCAGGTCGGCAGGCTGTCGGCCGTCATCGCCACCGGCGGCGTCAGGGCCCCCGCCGGCTGCGACGCCACCGCCCCCGCCGCCAGGGAACCCGCAGCCATCGTCAAGGCAGCGGATATGAATCTGAGCTTGCGCATGTGCCCCCCAAGGCCCCAATGCCCCCGGGCGTCCCGCTTGGCCGCCCGTGCACCGCAGGGTATGGGCTGACATGCGGCCGATGGACGCCGTTTGGAGAAAATGTGTACTAGGGTGCGCCGAACGTGAGGACGAGCACCGGGTGGTTGACCGCTCCCGCCGCCTCGCTCGACCACAGCCACAGCGCGTCGGTTCCCGTGCTGGTCAGCGCGAGGTCGTAGGACCCGCCCAGGGCCCCCGCCAGCGCACCGGTCGTCAGCGCCGTCTCGTAGGTGCTCTGCGGCGCCGTGGCCCCGCTGAGCGTGCCGAGCACGGTGGAGGAGAGCGCGGGCCGGTTGGTGTACGTCACGCCGCTCTCCGTCCAGCTCCCGGTGACCGGGACGATGCTGTGGCTGTCGGTGGACCCCGCTCCGGTGTCGGAGTTGGTGCGCAGGCGCAGCCGCGCGCTCTTCAGCACCTGCCCGGCGGGCGCGTCGGGCAGCGAGAAGCGCAGGTACGTCAGATACGCCGAGGTGCCGCGCACCGCGAGGGAGCCGGTGGAGCCGTAGGTGGAGGACGGCGCGCCGGCGTTGACGTACGAGTCCTCGGCCGCCTCGACGGCGATCTCGGTCTCGGACGGGGTGCCGCCGCCCGCGGTGCCCAGCGCGTGGTGGTCGGCGACCTGGGCGGCGGTCAGCACCGAGGGGTACACGGCCGTCTCGTCCAGTTGCCCGGCGAAGAAGTTGCTGCTCGGGCGGTTGGGCCAGCTGGTGAGGCTGTCGCCGCCGACCCGCCAGAAGCCGGAGTAGTTCTGGCTGCCGGTGGTGGGGTCGGTGCCGACGAGGGCGCCGTCCACGTACAGCCGCATGCCGCTGCTGCCCTGGGTGGCCACCACATGGTGCCAGCCGCCGTCGTTGTAGGCGCCCGTGGTGGTGATGGTGCGGGTGCCGCCGGAGTACACCCCGAAGGCCAGGCGGCCGTTGTCGGTCATGTAGATGTGCTTGTCGTAGCTGCCGCTCAGCTTGTCGTCGACGTTGCGGTCGCCGAAGCCGATGAGCTTGCCGCCGGCCGTGGTCGTGGTCTTGAACCAGGTCTCGATGCTGTACGCGCTCGGGCGGGCGTGGCGGGCGTCGCTGTAGGCGTAGTCGTTGCTGCCGTTGAAGCCCATGGCGGTGCTGCCGGCCACGGCGCCCGGCGTCTGCCGGTACAGCGGGCCGTTGAGGTAGACGGCGTTGTCGTCGCCCGGGGACGAGTCCGCGCCGAACTGGCCGGATGCCTCGTCGTACCGCCAGTACAGCGTGGCGCCGTCGGCGAGCACGCGGGCCGGGTAGGCCTGGGTGGCCGATGCGGCCGTCACCGACTGGGCGGCCGACAGGGCGCTGGTGTTGGTGCCGTCGCTCGCGGTGACCCGGTAGGAGTAGGTGGCGCCCGGGGTGACCGTGGTGTCGGTGAAGGTCAGCTGCGGGCGCGCCCAAGGCAGGGAGGAGCCGGTGGTGGTGTGGACCGGCGTGCTGGAGCCGTTGCGGTAGACGCGGTAGGTCAGGGTGCCGTCGTCGAGGTCGAGGCTGCTGCGCCAGCGCACGGTGACCTGGCCCGGCCGGACGCTCGCCACGTTCACCTCGGGGACGCTCGGCGCCCCGGTGTCCGGGCCGGAGGCGAAGCGGGTCAGGCCCTGCTGGGCCGCGCCGCCCACGGTGGTGAACTCGCCGCCCACCCACAGGTAGTCGGTGCCGCCGGAGGAGGCGGTGGTCATCACCCGCGGGCCGATGCCCTCGCCGATGCCGTCGTTGGTGTCGGGGAACCACGGCAGCAGCTTCGGGTCGTCCACCGACTGCGCCAGCAGGTGCTTGCGCCGCTGGTCGGGGAAGGCGCCCATGCTGCTGCAGTCGTGCGCGTGCGAACCGCTGTACAGGACGGTCTTGTAGACCTCGACGGACTGCGTCGCGCCGAGGCAGGTGTCGCGCCAGCGCTGTCCGAAGTCGCCGGCGTTCAGGGCGATGCGGCCGTCGAAGACGCCGCCGCCGGTGCCCTCGTTGGCGGTGAAGACCGCCGTGGCGTCCGCCGTGAGGTCCTTGACCACCGAGGTGGCCGGGATGAACCCCACAGGGTAGGCCCTGGTCAGGGCGCCATCGCCGGTGTCGACCACGGCCAGGGCGTGCGAGCCCGTGCCGCCGACGGTGTCGAAGTCACCGCCGAGCACCACGTGCCCGCCGTCCGGGCTCAGCTGTACCGCCCGGCCCGGCTTGTCGGCGTTCGGGTTCCACGGGCGCAGGGCGCCGCCGGTGGTCAGGGCCGCGAAGCGCGACCGGGACTGGCCCGCGACCGAGGTGAAGTCACCGCCCACGTAGACGGTGTCGTCGCTGACGTCGATCGCCCGCACGGTCGCCGAGAAGGACGGCCGGAAGGAGGCGATCGGCGTGCAGCTCGCGATGTCGATCGCGGCCAGGCTGCTGACCCCCACTCCGTTGACGGCGTTGAACCAGCCGCCGGCGTAGAGGGTCCGCCCGTCCGGTGAGACCTCCAGGGCGCGTACGGTCGCGCTCCCGGAGCCGATGGTGAAGGAGAGCCGGCAGCTGGTCGGGGCGCCGGTGGCGGCGTTGAACGCCGCGAAGTTGACGGCGGACTGCGTGGTGCCGCCGGACCCCGGGGGCCGGACGGTGGAGAAGGTGCCGCCCGCGAAGACCGTGCCCCCCTGCTGGGCCATCGCCCACACCACGCCGTTGGTCTGCCAGGTCGGCAGCGGGTCCGCGGTGATGGCCACGGGCGCGGTGAGCGCCCCGGCGGTCGGCGCCGCGGCGACCCCTGCGCCGGCCAGTGAGGCCGTCGTCAGCACCAGTGCAGCGGACAGTCTTCCCCATGTGCGCATGAGCCCCCCAGCCCTCGCAGCCCCCCGGCGGCCGGGAACGGGCCGCCTGTCACGGCAGCCTACGCCGCGACGGGCGGCCCGGAGGGGACTTTGGCAGCACTTCCCGCCAACTTCTCACCACATGGGCCCTGTTGGGGCTTTCTGCGGCTCCTTGGGAGCCGCAGGCGAGCTCCGGTCGTGGTCCGGTCGCCAGCGACGCGGCCTGCCGCGGCCACAGCCACAGGGCGTCCGTGCCGGCACTGGTCGGCGCCATGCCGTAGGAGCCGCCCAGCGAGCCGGAGAGCTGGGAGACGTCCAGCGGCACCGTGGACGACGTGGAGACCGTCGTCGCGCCGCTCAGCGTGCCCAGCACGGCCCAGGACAGCGCCGGACGGCTCCTGTACGCGACCCCGGCCTCCGTCCACGCGCCCGTGACGGGCGCGACGGAGACGGTGTCGCTGCTGCCCGCCGCCGGGTCGCTGCTGCTCATGACCCGCAGCACCGCGCTCTTCAGGCTCTGGCCGGCCGGGGCCGACGGCAGGCTGAGGCGCAGGTGCGTCAGGTGGGCCGAGCTGCCGCGGACGGCCGGCGAGCCCGAGGTGCCGTAGGCGGCCGAGGGGGCACCGGCGTCGACATAGGTGTCCTCGTCGTGGGTGAGCGTGGTGACGGTGTCGGCCGGTGCGCTCGCCAGGGCGTGGTGCCGGGCGACCTGGGCGGCGGCCGGCACGCCCGGGTGGACGGCGGCCTCGTGGGCCTGCCCGTTGACGTGGCCGCGGGAGGGCTGGTTCGGCCGGGCGTCGACGGTGTCGCCACCCATCCGTGGTTCCCCGGGCCCCGCCGGACGCCGCCGCCGCGTGAGGCGGCGTCCTCCGGGGCGCGGCTCAGCGGTCTATGCGCACGGCCACGCCGGCGAGCTGGTCCTCGACCTGCTTGCGGTCGGCGTCGACCATGATCCGGGCCAGCTCGTCGACCCGTACGGAGGGCTTCCAGCCGAGCAGTTCCTCCGCCTTGCTCGCGTCGCCGATCAGCGCGTCCACCTCGCTGGGGCGCTCGTACTTGGGGTCGTAGCGGACGTACTCCGCCCAGTCGAGGTCCACGTGCGCGAAGGCGGTCTCCACGAACTGCCGTACGGTGGCGGCCTCGCCGGTGGCGACCACGTAGTCGTCCGGCTGGTCGCGCTGCAGCATCCGCCACATCGCGTCGACGTACTCCGGGGCGTAGCCCCAGTCGCGCACGGCGTCGAGGTTGCCCAGGTAGAGGCGGTCCTGCAGGCCGGCCTTGATGCGGGCGACGGCCCGGGTGATCTTGCGCGTCACGAAGGTCTCGCCGCGGCGCGGGGACTCGTGGTTGAACAGGATGCCGTTGACGGCGAACATGTCGTACGCCTCGCGGTAGTTGACCGTCGCCCAGTAGCCGTAGACCTTGGCGCAGCCGTACGGGCTGCGGGGGTGGAAGGGCGTCCGCTCGTTCTGCGGCGGCGGGGCGGCGCCGAACATCTCGGAGGAGGATGCCTGGTAGATCCGGGTCTCCACCCCGCTGGCCCGCACCGCCTCCAGCAGCCGCATCGAGCCGAGGCCGGTGACGTCCCCGGTGTAGAGCGGGGCGTCGAAGGACACGCGGACGTGGGACTGGGCGCCCAGGTTGTACACCTCGTCGGGCCGCAGGTCGCGCAGGAGGTTCACCAGCGCCACACCGTCGGAGAGGTCGGCGTGGTGGAGCACGAAGGAGCGGTTCGCCTCCTGCGGCCCCTGGTAGATGTGGTCGATCCGCTCGGTGTTGAAGCTGGACGACCGTCTGACCAGGCCGTGGACGGTGTACCCCTTGTCCAGCAGCAGCTCCGCCAGATAGGAGCCGTCCTGGCCCGTGACACCGGTGATCAGGGCGCTCTTGCCCATGCGATCTCCCCCCTAGGGTCGGTTATGTTGCCTTTGGATGCTGATGTTGGGAATCACCCGCCATGGGGTGAACCCTGCTGGCAGAATTCGCTTCCATGAGCGAAGCGAACGCACTTCTGCCCGACCGCGCCCGGATCTTCGTCGCGGGCCACCGCGGCCTGGTCGGATCGGCGGTGACCCGGCGGCTGACCGCCGACGGGCACGAGGTGATCACCCGCGGCCGCGGAGAACTCGACCTGCGCGACGCGGCGCGCACCGAGGCGTTCCTCAAGGAGCAGCGGCCGGACGCGGTGGTGCTGGCGGCCGCCAAGGTCGGCGGCATCATGGCCAACAGCACCTACCCGGTGCAGTTCCTCGAGGACAACCTGCGCATCCAGCTGAGCGTGATCGCCGGGGCGCACGCGGCGGGCGTCGGCCGGCTGCTCTTCCTCGGCTCCTCGTGCATCTACCCCAAGCACGCGCCGCAGCCGATCAGCGAGGACGCCCTGCTCACCGGCCCGCTGGAGCCGACCAACGAGGCGTACGCGCTCGCCAAGATCGCCGGCATCGTCCAGGTGCAGTCCTACCGGCGGCAGTACGGCGCCTCCTTCGTCTCCGCGATGCCCACCAACCTCTACGGCCCGGGCGACAACTTCGACCTCGAGACCTCGCACGTCCTGCCCGCCCTGATCCGCCGCTTCCACGAGGCGCGGCGCGACGGCGCCCCCGAGGTGGTGCTCTGGGGCACCGGCAGCCCGCGCCGGGAGTTCCTGCACGTGGACGACCTCGCCGCCGCGTGCGCGGTGCTCCTGCGCGACTACGACGGCGAGGAGCCGGTCAACATCGGCTGCGGCAGCGACCTGACGATCCGCGAGCTCGCCGAGACCGTCAGGGAGGTCACGGGTTACGAGGGCGGCATCGCCTGGGACACCACCAAGCCCGACGGCACCCCCCGCAAACTGCTCGACGTCTCCCGGCTCTCCGCCCTCGGCTGGAAGCCGGCGATCCCGCTGCGGGACGGGATCGCCGCCACCTACCGCTGGTGGAGGGACGCGTGCGCTGCCTGACATTCAGTACGCCCCGCGGCCGTCCACGACAGCCCGGAAGGTGCGGGCCATCACGTCCACGTCGCTGGTGAACGTCCAGTTGTCCACGTAGCGGAGGTCGAGCTGCAGCGTCTCGTCCCACGAGAGGTCCGAACGCCCGCTGACCTGCCACAGCCCGGTCAGGCCGGGTTTCACCGACAGCCGGCGCAGCGCCACCTCGTCGTAGCGGGCTACCTCCTCCGGCAGCGGGGGCCGCGGCCCGACCAGCGACATCTCGCCCCGCAGCACATTGATCAGCTGCGGCAGTTCGTCCAGTGAGCAGCGGCGCAGGATCCGCCCGACCCGCGTGACGCGCGGGTCCCGGCGCATCTTGAACATCAGGCCGTCGCTCTCGTTGGCGGCGGCCAGCTCGGGCTTGCGGTCGTCCGCGTCCGTCACCATCGTGCGGAACTTCCACATGGTGAAGGGCACGCAGTTCATCCCGTGCCGGACCTGCTGGTAGAACACCGGCCCCTTGGAACCGAGCCGGATGGCCGCGGCGATGAGGCCGAACAGCGGGGACAGCAGCAGCAGTCCCACGGCGGCCCCGGCGCGGTCCAGCGCCTCCTTCAGGCCCACCTGGATCCCGCGCCGCAGCGGCGGGCTGATGTGCAGGAGGGTGAGCCCGGCGGCCGAGTCGAGCTCCACCCTCCGCACCGCCACATCGGTGAGGCCCGGAAGCACGGCCAGCGGGATGCCCGCGTCGTGCAGGGACCACGACAACTGCCGCAGGCGCTCACCGGCCATCCGCGGCCCGGGCGCGACCAGCACCAGGTCGGCGCCGACGTCCCGCGCCGCGGTCAGCACCGCACCGGAATCGGCGCTCGGCCGCGCCGGCGCCAGCGACTCCAGCCGCGCGGCCACAGGAGCGCCGCACTCGAGGTTGGCCAGGCCGACCGGGATGACGCCGACCACGACGTACTCGTGGTCGGTGCGCGCGGCCAGCTGGTCGACGACGTAGTCGGCCGCGCTCGGCTCACCGATCACCAGGACGCGCCGCACCGCGTGCGCCTCGCGCCGGGAGGCGAGGAGATGACCGTAGATCAGTTTCCGACGGACGGTGGTGAGCAGCAGACCCGGGGCGAGGGCGAGCAGCGCCACGGACGGTTCCGACTGCTCGCCCAGCAGCGCGCGGACGACCGCGAGCACACCGAGCAGCACCAGCCAGTCGTAGAGCACGGACAGCCCGCTGCGCGACTCGCCGAGCGCCCGCTGGGCGTACCGGCGCCGGGCGGCCTGGACGGTCAGCCAGGCGGCCGCGGCCGTCATGGCGCACAGCACCGGATGCGGCTGGAGTGCGGCGTCGAAGACGAGCCCGACCGGAAGCGCGACCCCCGCCGCGTCCGTGACGAGTGCCGCCGGCAGGTACCAGCCGGCTTTGTCGCTCAGCCCGCGCGGGGCGGCTTTGCCGCCGAGCGCGGGAGACGTATCCAACGGTCCTGAACTGGGTATACCGACACGCCGCATGGACCCCCCTGGCACAACGCGACAAACGTGGGCGCACTACTGCTTCCCCAAGCAGCCGTGCGCCGTCGTAACCCGGAACGCTATGGCAAACGATTGTGCGTTCGCTGTGGTTTACGGAATTTCGGAGGTCAGTTGTCCTGAAGTTCACATTCGGCTTGATCTGTCCCCCGGTGGCGCCGGCTCGGGTACGGCGCGGTCCCGCGGACTGTCGCGGAAGGCGCGAGGTCGGCGGGCTCTTGGGTGCGCCGCGGCTGCGCTCCGGGCGCGCCCCGGCGTGCGGTGCGTGCGCCCCGGCGGGGGTCTGCCGGGTTCCGCCGCCGTATACGGGCCACCGGCGCCAGCCCGACGGGTCGCGGTGAGGTCGCCCGCGCGGCCGCGGCGCCCGTGTCTCACGCCGTGGCGGTCTTCCCCGAGGGCGCGGCCTGCTCCCGACCCTGCGGCTCCCCGGGGTCGCCGGCCGCGGACAGGGGCGCGCGCCACGGCAGGAGCACGGCGCTGGCCAGGCACAGCACGCCCGCGACGACCAGTGCCGCACGGACGCCCGCCACGGCCGCGACAGCGCCGCCGAACAGCATGGACAGGGGTTGGGCCGTCCGGGAGCTCACCGACCACGCGGTGACCGCCCGGGTCAGGACGCCGTCCGCCGTCGCGGCCATCCGGTACGTGGCGAAGGAGGGGTTGAAGACCCCGGCGGCCGCCAGCAGGAAGGTGTCGGCGGTGATCAGGACGACGGGCGCGAGGGCGCCGGCCGGGGTCCAGGCCGACAGCAGGAGCCAGGGTGTGCGCAGGACCCCGAAGACGAGCAGGACCCGATGCCGTCCCAGTCGGCCGGTCAGCGGGGCGGTGAGCCGGGAGCCCAGTGCGCCGCCGAGGCAGGGCAGCCCCAGCGCCAGTCCGTACTGCCAGGGCGTGAAGCGCAGTTCGTGGAGCATCAGGATGGTCATCAGCGGGCTGCTCATCATGATCGCGCCGCCGAAGAGCATGGCGTTCCAGAAGAGCGGCCGCAGCCCGCGGTGCCCCAGGATGTACGTCCACCCCGCCAGGATGTCCCGGCCACGGCCCTTCGAGGGCGTCCGCGCCGGTGGTTCCGGCTCGGGGCGGCGGATCATGCGGACGCCCAGGGCGGACAGCAGGAAGGAGAACGCGTCCACGGCGAGGGTGACCGTCGCCCCGAAGGCGGTGACGAGCAACCCGCCGACGGGCGGCCCCGCGCTCTGGCTCAGCCAACTGGTCGTCTCCAGCCGTGAGACCGCCCGCAGGCGGTCCCCCGAGGGGACGAGGCCCTTGAGGTGTGCGGTGCTGGCCGCGCCGAACACGATGGCGGCGGCCGCCTGCACGATGCCCACCAGGCACAGCTGCGCGAAGGTCAGCACGCTGAGGGCCGCCGCGACCGGGACGCTGAGCAGCACCAGGAAGCGGAGCAGATCGGCGGTGACCATGACGGGGCGTTTGCGGTGGTGCTCCACCCGGCCCCCCAGGGGGAGGGTGAGGGCGGCGCCCGCCAGCGCCGACAGCGCCGCCAGCAGGGTGACCTGGAAGTCAGTGACGTCCAGCGCCAGAACGGCCACCAGCGGAAGGGCCCCGGACCCCACCGCGCTCCCCGCCGCGCTGACGGCGTAGGCGCCCCACAGCCTGCCGAAGTCCCCTCGCACATGCTCTGGTTGGTCGCCCGAAGAGGTCATGGCGGCTGATCCTAGGCCGTCCCTTCCGGGGACGATCGCGTGAACGGTCGACGATGCGCCGGAGGCCGGCGACCGCGCCGGGACGCCGGCGGGCGGGCTGCGCGTGACCGGCTGCAGGAGCGGCGGCGGGCGAGAGCCGTCGAGCTGTGGGCCGCGACGGAAGAGCTCGGCCAGGGCTGTGCGTACCGGCGGGCGTTCCGGGCCAGAGCCTGGGGCGAGCCGTGGCCCGGCGTCGGTGAGTGGCGGGGAGTGGGGTGGCCGCGCCGTCGAAGGAGGCCTCAGCCCCCGCCGCTGTGCGTCCGAAGGCCGCGAGACGGCGGGACAGCCGAACGCGGGCGCGAAGCCCCGTCCCGCGTGCCCGAACGGTCGTCAGGCCCCGCCGCGGCCCGTCAGCCGCAGCCGTGGAGGCGGAGCGGTCCGACCGACCGCGTCCCGGGCGACAGGAGCTCCGCCGACCGCGCCGGCCCGACCCGAGCGGGCCTTACCCTTGACCCTTGTGTCATCTCTGCAATCCGCCCTCGCCGGTCTCCTCGACGGGCTCCCGCCCGGCCGTGCCACCCAGGCCGTCGACCGGCTGATCGCCACCTACCGGGGGCGCACGCCCAGCAGCACCCCGATCCTGCGCGACCGCTCCGACGTGGCCGCCTACGCGGCGTACCGGATGCCGGCCACCCACGCCGCCGTCGGTGCGGCGCTGGCGGAGTTCCGGGCCCGGGCGGGGGAGTGGGCGCCGGCGAGCCACCTGGACGTGGGCGGCGGGACGGGTGCCGCGACCTGGGCGGTCGCCGACGCCTGGGAGGACGGGGCGCACACCAGCACGGTCCTGGACTGGTCGGAGGCGGCGCTCTCGCTCGGCCGGGAGCTGGCCGCGGACGCGGAGCACGCCGCGGTGCGGGACGCGCGATGGCTGAAGACGCCGCTGGGCAGCGGCGCCCGGCTGCCGGAGGCGGACCTGGTCACACTGTCGTACGTCATCGGCGAACTGACCGGACCCGACCGGGACGCGGTCGTCGCCGAGGCCGCCAGGGCGGCGCGCGGTGCCGTGCTCGTCGTCGAGCCGGGCACCCCCGACGGCTACGCGCGGGTCCTCGCGGCACGCGACCGGCTCGTCGCGGACGGCTTCCACGTCCTCGCGCCCTGCCCCCACGACGGAACGTGCCCGGTCCAGGCCCCGGACTGGTGCCACTTCGCGGCGCGGGTCGCCCGGACCTCGCTGCACCGGCAGGTCAAGGGCGGTTCACTGCCCTACGAGGACGAGAAGTTCAGCTACGTCGCCGCCGCCCGCTTCCCCGCGGCGCCGCCCGGAGCACCGGACCGGGTCGTCCGGCACCCGCAGATCCGCAAGGGGCAGGTCCTCATCGACCTGTGCACGGTCGAGGAGGGCCTGCGCCGCGACACCGTCACCAAGCGGCACGGGCCGCTGTACCGCGCGGCCCGCGACGTCGCCTGGGGCGAGACCTGGCCGCCCGCGGCCGAGCAGGAGTAGCGCGCGCCGCGTCAGGCGCCCAGCACCGCCATCGCCGCGTTGTGGCCCGGCACACCGCTGACCCCGCCGCCGCGTACCGCGCCCGCCCCGCACAGCAGCACGTTGGCGTGCGCGGTCCCCACGCCCCAGGCGCCGCCACCCGACTCCGCGTACGGGAAGGCGAGGTCCCGGTGGAAGATGTGCCCGCCGGGCAGGCCGACCTCCCGCTCCAGGTCGAGCGGGGACTTGGCCTCGATGCAGGGCCGCCCGTCGGTGTCCACGGCCAGGCAGTCCGCCAGCGGCTCCGCGAGCACGGCGTCCAGTTGCGCCAGGGTGGCCTCGAGCAGGGTCTCCTTCGTCTTCGCGGGGTCGTCCGCGAACAGCCGCGCCGGGGCGTGCAGCCCGAAGAGAGTGAGGGTGTGCACGCCCTGGGCGGCCAGCTCCGGGGAGAGGATCGAGGGGTCCGTCAGCGAGTGGCAGTAGATCTCGGAGGGCGGCGCCGTGGGCACGGCTCCCTCAGCCGCCTCGCGGTAGGCCTGCTCCAGCCGGGTGTACGACTCGGCGATGTGGAAGGTGCCGGCGAAGGCGTCGCGCGGGTCGACCGCGGTGTCGCGCAGCCGCGGCAGCCGCCTCAGCAGCATGTTCACCTTCAGCTGGGCGCCTTCCGGCTTCTGCGGGGGCGTCTCGCCCAGCAGCCCGGCGAGCGCGTACGGGGAGGCGTTGACCAGTACGTGCCGCGCGCCGACCACGCCGCCCTCGAAGGACACCTCGGCCCGGGTGCCGTCGGTCTCGACGGCGGTGACCTCGGCGCCGGTCACGATCTCCGCGCCGGCCGCGCGTGCCGCGTCCGCCAGGGCGTCGGTGAGGGCGCCCATGCCGCCGACGGGTACGTCCCAGTCGCCCGTGCCGCCGCCGATGACGTGGTAGAGGAAGCAGCGGTTCTGCAGCAGCGAGGGGTCGTGCGCATGGGTGAAGGTGCCGATCAGGGCGTCGGTCAGCACCACGCCGCGCACCACGTCGTCCTCGAAGAGGGACTCGACGGTCTCGCCCAGCGGCCGTTCGAACAGCGCCGACCAGGCCTCCGGGTCGTCCACGATGCGCTCCAGCTCGGCCCGGGACGGCAGCGGCCCGGTCAGGGTCGGGAAGACGCGCTCGGCGACCCGCTGCGTCATGCCGTAGAAGCGCTGCCAGGCCTCGTGATCGCGGTCGGAGCCGGTCAGCCGGACGAAGCTCTCCCGGGTCGCGGACGGGGACCCGGTGTCGACAAGGAGCCCGCCGTCGCCGTGCGGGGTGTAGGAGGAGATGCGCCGCCGCCGTACGGCGAAGCGCAGTCCCAGGTCCTCGACGATCTTCCGGGGCAGCAGGCTCACCAGGTACGAGTACCGGGACAGCCGTGCGTCCAGACCGGTGAACGCGCGCGTGGAGACGGCGGCGCCGCCGGTGCCGGGCAGCCGCTCCAGCAGCAGCACGGAGCGGCCCGCGCGGGCCAGGTAGGCGGCGGCGACCAGGCCGTTGTGGCCGCCACCGACGATCACGGCGTCGTACGAGGTGCGGGAGGGCAGCTGCTGCGACATGCGCCCCTTCGTATCACGCTCAGTCGCGCAGCTCCATGGTGCAGCACTTCACGCTGCCGCCGGCCTTGTGCAGCTCTGACATGTCCACCGGCACCGGCTCGAAGGCGCGCTCGCGCAGCGGGCGCAGCAGCCCGGTGGCCCCGGACGGGACGAGGACGTGCAGGCCGTCGCTGACGCAGTTGAGCCCGAAGGCCATGGCGTCCTGGCGGCCGGCGGTGATCGCGTCGGGGAAGAGCCGGCGCAGCACCGCGCGGCTGCCCGGGGAGAAGGCGTCCGGGTAGTACATGATCTCGTCGCCGGAGAGCACGCACAGCGCCGTGTCCAGGTGGTAGAAGTGCGGGTCGGTGAGCTCCAGGCCGATGACGGGGCGGCCGAAGAACTCCTGGAGCTCGGCGTGCGACAGCGGACTGCTGCGGAAGCCCTTCCCGGCCAGCAGCCAGCTCTCGGTGACGGCGAAGTCCCCCTCGCCCTCGTTGATGTGCTGCGGGTCGTGCACCTCGCCGTAGCCGCGGCTCAGGAACCACTCGCGGTGCGCGGGCGCCTCCGCGGCCCGCTCGGCGTTGGCGAAGCGGGCGCCGAAGACCCGGCCGTCGATCACGGTGGCGCCGTTGGCGGCGAAGACCATGTCCGGCAGGCCCGGCAGCGGCTGCAGGAACTCGGCGGTGTGCCCCAGCGAGCGGTAGCGGTCGCGGAGGTCCTCCCACTGGAACTGGGCGAGCGCGGGGTCGACCGGCTTGGTGGGGTCCATCCAGGGGTTGATGGAGTACGTGACGCGGAAGTAGGTGGGAGGACACATCAGATACCGGCGGGACGAGGCGGTTCGCGCTGCGCTCAAGGAGGGCTCCTCGCGGTGTGGTTGTGACCGTGAGGACATGGTGGACCCGCAGCGGACACGGCGCACCGGATTGCGGTCGCGGACACGCCCGGCGCGGCGCTCCCAGAAGCTTCAGGTAGCCGCGCGCGGGATCACCCCAAGTTCCTCTTATGATTCACGGGTGTTCGATTCCAGACACATCAAGACGTTCCACACCGTGGTCACGGCGGGCTCCTACTCGGCCGCGGCCGCGGCGCTGGGGTACACGCAGCCGGCGATCACCCAGCAGATGAAGGCCCTGGAGCGCTCGGTGGGCACCGCGCTCTTCGTCCGCGTCGGGCGGCGTATGCGGCTGACCGATGCGGGCGAGGCGCTGGCGCGGCACGCCGAGACCATCCTCGACAGCATGTCCGTGGCCTGGGAGCAGATAGGGGCGGTCACCCGGCTCGAGACCGGACGGGTGAGGCTGTGCGCCTTCCCCAGCGCCAACGCCACCCTGATCCCCGAGGCACTGTCCCTGGTGGCGGCCGAGCACCCGGGCATACGGGTCGAGCTGCTGGGGGACGAGCCGCCCGACTCGCTGGAGCGGGTCACCCGCGGTGAGTGCGACATCACCCTGGCGTTCACGTACCCGGGACTGCACGAGGCGGTGCCCGACGACCTCGTCGAGATCCCGCTGCTGGAGGACCAGCTCATGGTCCTGATGCCGACCGGGCACCGGCTGGCCGGTGCCCGCTCGGTCCGGCTGGGCGACCTGGCCGGCGAGCGCTGGATCGCCGGCTGCCTGCGCTGCCGGGTCAACTTCCTCCACGAGTGCGCCGAGCTGGGCTTCGCACCCGACATCGCCTTCGCCACCGACGACAACCTCGTGGTGCAGTCGCTGGTCGCAGAGGGGCTGGGGGTCGCGATGATGCCCGGACTGGCGCTGTCCTTCATGCGGCTGGAACGGGTCGTCGGGCGCCCGCTGGACCCGGTCTCGCGCCGCCGTATCGCGGCCTACGTACCACGGGACCGCCTGCGGATCCCGGCGGCGTCCGTGGTGGTCGACGCGCTCAGGACGGTCGCCGAGCGGCGCAGCGGCTGCTGACGGCGACCCGACGACGAGGATCCGCCACGGCGACCCGGCCATACCGCCCACGGGCCCCATCCATAAGGAGGGGCACAGCCGGGTGAAGGAACTGTCAGTGGACGTGCGGATCCCCGCGCACGGACGCTGCGGACATGACCTCCACGACCGCTCCGGCGCTTTCGGCGCCCACCACCCGGCTGGCCCGCCTCGTCGACGAGGTGCGCGACGCCGTCGGGCGCGGCCTGGCACCCGGCCCCACGGCCCACCTGGTGGGGGAACGGCTCGCGCCGTACCTCGGCGCGCCCGACCTGCTGGCCGAACAGCACACCGAGGGCGACCCGGACCGCTACCGCCAGCACATCCTGCACGCCGAGGAGGACGGCAGCTTCTCCGTCGTCGCCCTGGTGTGGCTGCCGGGGCAGCGGACGTCCATCCACGACCACGTCTCCTGGTGCGTCACGGGTGTGCACCAGGGCCGCGAGCACGAGCGCCGCTACCGCCTCGTCCCCGACGGCGCCGGCTCCCGCCTCGTCCCCACCCGGGACGTCGTCAACGCCCAGGGCGAGGTCTGCGGTTTCGCGCCGCCCGGTGACATCCACGAGGTGTGGAACGGCGGCCCCGGCACGGCGATATCGCTGCACATCTACGGCGCCGACGTCTCCCGCCTGGGCTCCAGCGTGCGGCGCGTCTACCGGCTGCCGGTCGGCGAACCGTGAACCTCCGCACCCACGCCCCCGCCCCTGCCACGACCGCCCCTGCCACGACCGCCCCTGCCACGACCGCCCCCGCCCCTGCCGAGCCTTCCGCGGGACGCGGTGCGGGACGCCGCCGGGCCGTCGCGGCCGTGCTGCCCGGTGTGGCGGCCGCGGCCCTCGGCGCCGCCCTGGCGAGCGCGCTGCACGCACTGCTGCCCGCCGTGCCGGTGCCCACCACCGCCGTCGTCCTCGGCATCGCCGCCGCCAACCTGCCGGGCCTGCGTGCGCTCACGCGCGGACGGGGCCGGTCCGGGCTGACCTTCGCCGGGAAACGGCTGATGCGGGCCGGCATCGTCGTCCTCGGCCTGCAGTTGGGCCTGGACGACGTGCTCGGCCTCGGCTGGGCCACGGCCGCCATGGTGGTCTGCGTCGTGGCCGCCACCTTCTGGGGCACCCTCTGGCTCGGCCGCCGCATGGGACTGAGGGGGGACCAGCCGCTGCTGATCGCCACCGGCTACTCCATCTGCGGCGCCTCCGCCATCGGCGCGGTGAGCCAGGTCACCGGCAGCGACGAGGAGGACGTCGCCGCGTCCGTCGCCCTGGTCACGCTCTGCGGCACCCTGGCCATCGGCGTGCTGCCGCTGCTCCACCACCCGCTCGGTCTCGACGACATCCAGTTCGGCCGCTGGACCGGGGCCGGTGTGCACGACGTGGGCCAGGTCGTCGCGACGGCGCAGACCGCCGGCCCGGCCGCGCTCGCAGAGGCGGTGCTCGTCAAGCTGATGCGGGTCGCGCTGCTCGCGCCCCTGGTCGCCTCGGTCGCCTACGCCCTGCGCCGCAGGCGGCGCGCAGCCTCCGGCGCCGCGAAGCCCGACGCCGCCGCGGGGCGCACTCCATTGCTGCCGCTGTTCGTCGTCGGCTTCCTGGTGATGATCGCCGTACGCAGCACGGGAATTCTGCCGGCCGGCGTCCTCGAGGGCGCGGAGCGGCTGCAGCAACTGCTGCTGGCCATGGCCATGGTGGGGCTCGGCAGCATGGTGAACCTGCGCGCCCTGGCGCGCACCGGTCCGCGGGTGGCCGCCGTCGGCCTGGTCTCCTGGACCCTCATCGCCACGGTCTCCTACGCCGGTGTGCTCCTCACCGGCTGACGAAGCGCCCATGTGCCCGGCGCCCGCCGGGGACAGCCTCTAGGGTGATCGCATGCCGACACCGCAGACCGAGCCCGACGACGTCCTGCTGCCCGAGACCCGCCGAGCCCTGCTGCACCGCGTCGCGGTCGCCCAGTCCCGCAGCCGCACCCCCTCCCTCGTGGCGGCCGTCGTACGGGACGGCGTCGCCGTGTGGACCGGGGCGCGCTCCTGCGTGGACGGGCACGCCCCCGACGGCGACACCCAGTACCGGATCGGCTCCATCACCAAGACCTTTGTGGCCGTGTTGGTGATGCGGCTGCGCGACGCGGGGCGCCTCGGGCTGGACGACCCCGTCGAGAAGCACATCGGCGCCTCACCCGCCGACGGGGTCACCGTGCGCCACCTCCTCTCCCACACCGCGGGCCTCGCCGCGGAGACCCCGGGCCCCTGGTGGGAGCGCACGCCCGGCGGCCTGCGTCCCGAGACCGCCGACCTGCTCGGCGAGCGGCCGCGGCTGCACCCCGCCGGCGAACGGCACCACTACTCCAATCCCGGCTTCGCCCTGCTCGGCGCCCTCGTCGAGGCCCTCCACGACGGAGCGCCCTGGGACGAGGTGCTGAACGCCGAGGTCCTCGAACCCCTGGGGATGACCCGTACGACGCGCCGCCCGCGGGCCCCGCACGCCGGCGGCTGGGCCGTCCACCCGCACGCCGAGCTGATGATGGCGGAGGTCGTGCAGGAGACGGGTCTGATGTCCCCGGCGGGCGAACTGTGGTCGACCGCCGACGACTTGTGCCGTTGGGCCGCCTTCCTCGCCGCGGGCGACGAGCGCGTCCTGGCGCCCGCGACGCTGGAGGAGATGCGCCGGCCGGCCGCGCCGGGCGGCGACCAGGGCCTCGGTCTGCAGCTGATGCAGGCGCCGGGCGACCGGTTGCTGGTGGGTCACGGCGGATCCATGCCCGGTTTCGTGGCCGGGCTGTGGTGCGACGTCGCCGAGGGCCTCGGCGCGGTCGTCCTCGCCAACTCCACCACCGGCGCAGCGACCACCGCGATCGCCGCCGACCTGCTGCGCATCGTGGCCGAACGCGAGCCCCGCGTCCCCGAGCCCTGGCGGCCCGTCTCCGACCCCGACCCGGAACTGCTCGCCCTCACCGGGGCCTGGTACTGGGGCTCCGCCCCGCACGTACTGCGGCTGCGTGCGGGCCGCGACCTGGAGCTGACCGCCCTCTCGGGAACCGCCCGCGGCGCCCGCTTCCGCGCGGAGCAGGACGGCACCTGGACGGGCCTGGACGGCTACTACGACGGCGAGACCCTCCGCGTCGTGCGCACCCCCGACGGCGCCGTCAGCCACCTCGACCTGGGCTCCTTCGTCCTCACCCGCGCCCCCTACGACCCGGCGGCCCCCGTCCCCGGCGGGGTCGACCCCGCGGGCTGGACCTCCCCGCTCGGCTAGGTTGTCCTGCCGGTCACGTGACCACTCGCTGTCCGGGTCGTGAGGCGGACGTGAGGCTGGGGTCGGCGGTTGCCGGTCGGAGTATGCCGGTGGCGGTGGTGACCTGGTCGGCGGCGGCCTGCAGCAGGACGGTGAAGCTGATCCGCTCCATGGCCAGTCAGGGCCGGGTGGTCACCGCGTCGGCCGCGGCACGGATGAGCGCCTGGTAGGTCGCCAGGAGCGCGTAGGCCTCCTGGTCCAGGCCCGGGCCGCTGCGTGAGCGCAGGACCCACCATCGAGCATGGTCGCCTTGATCGAGAAGTAGGTGGTCTCCACCTGCCATCGGCGGTGGTAGCGCTCGACGAGTTCGCGGGCGGGGTAGCGCTCGTGGTCGAGCAGGCTGGTGACCAGCCTCCACGGCTCGCACCGGGTGGTGCCGTCGGCGAGGGTGACGGTGATCCATGCTTCGATCACGTGCATGGGCAGCGGCCGGTAGCCCGTTCCGCCCCGGTCTCCTCCAGTACCGCGTCCACCAGCGCGAAGTCCACGATCTGGGTCGGCTCGCCCAGATGCCCGGGGCGCGTGGACACCCGCGGCTGTCTCGATGGTGCCAGAGGTCCCGTTCCTCGTCAGCAGTGGCTTGGCGAACCGGCGGACAAACAAGTGCAACAGTGTTGTAGTATTTCGCCGTCATGACCGCCACTGCTGTGGGCGACGGACACCTGCCGGAAGGCCCATTGCGGTTTCGTGACCTGGAACGCACCTGTGACGGTCACATCTTCCCAGCGGATGCCGCCCCCGCCTCGGAGTGGTGGCGGGGGATTTCCTGTGGAAGTGCGTCCAGTGCGAGGTAAGTTGTGAAATTTGTGAACACTAGATTCTGGCGAGGGCGTCGGAGAAGCGTGATCATAGCGCTGATCGCGGCGTTCGCCATGACCCTTGCGGCGGGAACCGAGGCCTTTGCGAATGAGCCCGGAGAGAGCAATTCATGGGCCGGGGAAACGCAGAACAGGTCACCCATCCAATCACGCGACACCATGGCCGAGGCGAATGGGTACAGCGGTTTGGTGCAAATATGGCGCGGATGGGACAACAACATAGTCTGGCTCAGCGTCAACCATCTCAGGGCATTCAGTTTCTCGAACGCAGACGGCTCCGCGCCCTTGACGGGTGTCGCGCCTCGAGTGATCAACTCCAACGGCTGGTACTACGCGTTCTACACCTCCACGTCAGGGCGGATCTACTGGAGTCGTGCCCAGGACAATGGAACAGCTCCCTCAACCGGCATAGCCTGGTCGAACTGGCAGGTACTGGCCGGCCAGACAACGCATCAGTCCGTGTCGCTCGCTTCGGTGCCCTATGTGGGAATGATGATGGTGTACCGCGGCGCATCCGATCAGCGGATGTGGTCCAGTTGGCTCCCCATCAACTCGGTCAACTGGAACAACGCCCGTCAATTGGAAGCCCAAGAGGACTATGACGGTTTGTCCTATCAGAGCATATGGGCGCCGACCGTGACATACAACGAGGTCAACAATTACCTTTACGTTGCTTACGCGGAACCCAACGGTGAAGTCCAGCTGCTGCGCCAGCCGATTGGGCACAGTGACTGGTTCTACGCTGACAGCCTCGACGGCGACGCGGACGCGTCCCCAGTGGTCGCGGCGACCAGTACGGGAAATATGCTCGTGGCCGCCAGAGCAGCCGACAACAGCATCTGGATGAATCGGCTGGAGCGCAACGGCATCGCGTTCCATTCCACGGGCTGGCAGCAGGAAAGCCAGCACTGGCATTCCCTGGTTGCGCCCTTCCTCTCGGTCGCGGGTGCCGTCGCAATCATGCTCCTCACGGGGGAGAACGACGGTGCGGTGTGGTGGAAGCAGGCCTACAACGGAAGCTGACCGGACGGCCTCCGTTGTGCTTCGCTTACCGGTCGGAGGCCTTTGAGGTCTGAAGGGGCCCCGACGATGATGCGCTGCACCACATCATTGTCGGGGCCGTCTAAGCGATATACCGGGGCTTGATCCGGCGCACGTGGGGCCGACCCGACAGCCCGAGTGTCTCGACCACGATGCGCGGCGCAGTAAGCCGCCGAGCCACGCCGCGGAATCGGGCGGCCGAGCCACGTCAGGCCGACACGTCGTCAGGCGGACAGGGCGTCAGGCGGACAGGGCGTCAGGTCGGGGGAACTCGCGGCCGAGCGCGGCGAAGACGGCCGCGTTGTGGGCGAAGGCGCGCCGGCACTCCTCGACGACACGCTGCTTCTCGGACTCGTCGACCGGGAGGGCGTCCAGCAGGCGCCGGTACTCGCGCTTGAACGCCGCCGGGTCGCCGATCGCCTCGAAGACGTAGAAGCGCACACCGTCGCCCTTGCGGGCGAAGCCCCAGGTCCGTTCCGCGACGCTGCGGACGACCTGGCCGCCGGAGAGGTCGCCGAGGTAGCGGGTGTAGTGGTGGGCTACGTAGCCCGCCGGCCACGCGCGGGCGGTCTCGGTGATGCGGGCCGCGTAGGCGAGGGTCTCGGGCAGGGCGACGGCGTCCGCGCCAGCCGGGGGCGAGCAGGTGGTCGAGGTCGCGTTCCAGGGCGCGGACGCGCATCAGCTCGGGCCGCAGGAAGGGCGCGGCCACCCGGTCGCCGGACAGTCGCACGGCGGCGTCCTCCAGCGCCCGGTAGACGAACCAGAGCTGCTCGGTGTAGCGCGCGTACGCCGCAACCGGCAGGCGGCCGCCGAGCAGGTCGCCGATGAACGCCGAGGTCTCCGCCTCGGTGTGCCGGTCGTGGCTGGCGGCGCGGAGGACGGCCGAGAACGGCGCGGTCGCGGAGGCGCGGGCTGACCTCAAGGGAATCCTCCTGCGTCGGGCGGCAGGAACGTCGGGACGAAGGCGGTCGGAGTCGACGGCTTGCCGACGAGGTGTCGGGAAAGCCAGGCTAACGCCGGTGCCCGCCGGGCGCGGGAAGTGCTTCGGCTCACGGGTGACGGTGCTCACGGCCCTCCGGCGCCCGTCCGGCGCTCGCCGCCACCGCCGCCAGCAGCGGCGACGATGAATATCGTCCTGTCTGGCAGCTTGGATACCCTATGGCACTTTAGTCGCGTTGGTCCCTTTATGTGTTGTGCGGCAAAGGTAAAGGATTCCCCACCAGGGGGACCCCGCGTGCCACCGGGACGTGAACGAGGCGCAGGATGGTTTCCGCCATCCGTGGATTCCGCCAACGCCCTTTGTCTCGTTACGTAGGGTGGGGCCAGGCTGCACGGGCGAGGAAAGGGGCTCGATGGTCACCAAAGGCAGGTTGTCCGGCTGGCTGCGCCGCAGAGCGGGGGAGCGAGGCGCCGGAGTGGACGGGGCCGCGGTCCGCGCGGCCGCCGGCGGCCGGAACGGGGACGATCTGCGCCGGGACGAGCTCCTGCAGGAAGCCGCGGGCGCGGGCCTGCCGCTGGCGCCGGCCGCCCATCCCTCGCCCGTCTCCGGTTACCGCTGCTCCTGCGACCGGATCGGCTGCCCCACCCCGGGCACCCACCCTGTCTCCTTCGCCTGGCAGACCCAGGCCACCACCGACCCCGAGCAGGTCAGGCGCTGGCTGCGCACGCACCCGCTGGCCAACTTCATCACCGCGACCGGCATCGCCCACGATGTCCTGGACGTACCCGCCGAGGCGGGCCGGATCGCGTTGCAGCGGCTGGCCTCCGAGGGCCACGCGGTCGGGCCCGTCGCGGTCTCCGACGAGCGGATGCTGTTCTTCACCGCCACCCGCGCCACGGCCGACGAGGACGAGTGGTGGCCCTGCGAGCTGGACTGCCATCCCGAGACCCTCGACGAGCACCCGGGCCTGCGCTGGCACTGCCGGGCCAGCTATGTGCTGCTGCCGCCCTCGCGGCTGCCCTCGGGCGGCATCGTCGCGTGGGTCGCCGGCCACGGCCCGGACCGGGCGCTGCCCGACCCGCTGCCGCTGCTCGGGGTGCTGACCGACGCCTGCGCCCAGGTCGAGCCGGAACCCGAGACGGCCGGCTGGCTGCACTGACGCCCGGCCCGGGCGGCACCGGCCGGCGCCGCCCTGTACCCGGGGGCACGACGCGCCGCCCCGTCACTCTCCGCGTGCGGCGACCAGACCGATGGTGCGGGCCAGGAAGACGACCCGGCCGTCGCCGTCCTTCTCCGGCGGGACGAGCACGGCCTGGCGGGCGACCCGGCCCAAGGTGACCGACGACTGCATGGTGCCGGTCATCAGGGCCCTGGTGTAGGCGTCGATCTGCGGCGCGACGCCGGCCCGCAGCATGGTGATCTTCGCGGTGTGGTGCGTGACGAAGAAGACCAGCGCGCCGCCGCCCTTGGTGCGCAGTCCCAGTGGGGCGAAGTCGCCCTCCGTGGCGGGTTGGTCGGCGAACTGGGTGGCCGACTGGGCGGTACGGGCGCTCTTCGCCCGGCCTGCGACCAGCTCCGAGGTCGACGCCCCGGGAGCGAACACGGAGGTGTCCTTCGCGTCGCCCTTGGCCAGGTAGTCGGTGTAGGCGCGGCCCAGCCCGGCGGGATCCACCGCCAGCCCCGAGTCCTCGGCCGCCACCGGCTCCACGTACCCCTGCGCGTCACGGGTGAACTCCGGAACGGCGGAGGCCCGGACGGCGGCGACGTACGAGACCTGCCACGCCTCGCGTGCTCCGCCCCGTTCGAAGACCATCAGCCAGCGGTTCGTACCGGGGCCCGACCCGCCCGTCCGCGGCGCGACATCGGCCACGAACCACTTGGGCCAGCCCACCTGGCGGGGTATCAGAAAGCGTGGGTCGTTCAGGCTCAGCGGCTTGAAGTCGCGGTTGCCGCCCGGCTCGACGGCATGGCGGGCTCGCAGCCCGGCCACGTCGACGGCGGCGAGGGGGCCGGACTCGACGGTGGCGATCAGCCTCGCGTCGAAGCCCTTGTTCGCCTTGTTGTTGACCTCGGTGAAGCGGTCCAGCGCCTCGGCGGCCTCAGCCTTCGTCACCGAGGGGATGAGCGCCCGCTCCCCGTGCACCGTCACGCACCCGGTCAGCGGTGCCGCCGTCAGCGTCAACAGGACGAGCGCTGGCAGGAATCGCGACCTGCGGGTCATCGGACGTCGGCTCCTTCGGGGCTGCGGCGGACGGCTTCACGGCCGGCGCGGTAACCCTACCGGGGCGGAGGAACAGGCACATCGTGGGCGCGAGATACAGCGCCCAGACCGTGACCTGCAGCCAGGTCGGGTCCGGCTGGAAGTTGAACACGCCCTTCAGCAGCGTCCCGTACCAGGAGTCGGCCGGCACCGTGCCGCTGACGTCGAAGGCCGTCGCCTGCAGCCCCGGCAGCCAGGAGGCCTCCTGCAGGTCGTGGAAGCCGTAGCCGAGCACGCCCGCCGCCACGACGACCAGCATGGCGCCGGTCCAGGTGAAGAACCTGCCGAGGTTGATGTGCAGCGCGCCCCGGTAGAAGAGCCAGCCCAGCACCACCGCGGTCAGCAGCCCGAGCACGGCGCCGGCCAGCGGGCGCACACCGTCGTCGGTGGCCTGTACCGCCGTCCAGACGAACAGCGAGGTCTCCAGCCCCTCTCGCCCCACGGCGAGGAAGGAGGTGACGACCAGCGCTCCGGTGCCCATGGCGATGGCCGCGTCCAGCTTCCCGTGGAGCTCGGCCTTCAGATGGCGGGCGGTGCGCCGCATCCAGAAGACCATCCACGTCACCAGGCCGACCGCGACGATCGACAGCGAACCGCCCAGCGCCTCCTGCGCCTGGAAGGTGAGCGTGGAGGAGCCGAACTGCAGGGCGGCGCCGAAGGCCATGCTCACCAGGACGGCGGCGCCCACGCCCAGCCAGACCGGCGGCAGTTTCTCCCTGCGGCCGGTCTTCACCAGGTACGCGACCAGGATGCAGACGACCAGGCTGGCCTCCAGGCCCTCCCGGAGCCCGATCAGGTAGTTGGCGAACACCGCGGTCATCTCCCTTCAGTTGGTCTGGAAGAGCGCGCGGCCCCACCAGTCGTCCTCGTCGCGGACGCCCGGCGGCACGGCGTAGACGGCCGAACCCACGTGCTGGATGTACTCGTTGAGCGAGTCGTGCTTCGCCAGCCGCATCTGCAGCGGCACGAAGCCGTCCCGGACGTCGCGCTGGTAGGCGATGAAGAACAGCCCGGCGTCCAGGCGGCCCAGGCCGTCGGTGCCGTCGGTGAAGGAGTAGCCGCGGCGCAGGATCGTCACCCCGCTGTTGTCCGGGTGGGCCAGGCGGACGTGCGCGTCCGGGAGCATCGCCGAGAAGTCCGGTGCGTCGTGCTCGCGCTGCCTGCCGATCGGGGCGCCCTCGCCCTTCGTCCGCCCGAAGACCTCCTCCTGCTCCCGCAGAGAGGTGCGGTCCCAGGTCTCGATGTGCATCCGGATGCGGCGGGCGACCAGGTACGAGCCGCCGGCCATCCACGCCGGGCCGTCCTTCGGGGACACCCACACGTGCTTGTCCTGCGTGGCGCGGTCGGAGCCCGCGACGTTGTTCGTGCCGTCCTTGAAGCCCATCAGGTTGCGCGGCGTCTGCTCCTCGGGCGTGGTCGAGGAGGTCTTGCCGAAGCCGAGTTGCGACCAGCGGATCGCGACCTTGCCGAAGCCGATCCGGGCCAGGTTGCGGATCGCGTGCACCGCCACCTGCGGGTCGTCGGCGCAGGCCTGGATGCACAGGTCGCCGCCGCTGCGGTTCGGGTCGAGGGCGTCGCCGGGGAACTTGGGCAGCTCCACCAGCGCCTCGGGGCGGCGCGCCTTGAGCCCGAAGCGGTCGGCGCCGTCCTTCGCGGCGAACAGGGAGGGGCCGAAGCCGATGGTGAGGGTGAGCCGGGCGGCCGGCAGGCCCAGGGCCTCACCGGTGTCGTCCGGAGGGGCCTCGGCGAGGCCGCCGACCGCGCCCTCGCCCACAGGCCGGCCCTGCGTCATCTTGCGGGCGGCGTCGGTCCACTCCTTGAGGAGCTCGACCAGCTCCTCGCGGTCCTCGGTGGTGACGTCGAAGGACGCGAAGTGGAGCCGGTCCTGCACCGGGGTCGTGATGCCGGCCTGGTTCTCCCCGTGGAAGGCGATGGCGCTGCCCGCGGCGCCCGCGAGGCGCGCGTCGCCCCCGGAGCGGACCGCCGCCACGGCGCCGCCGGCGGCGGCCGCGGCGACGACGCCGGCACCGGTCCACCCGAGCACCCTGCGACGCGAGGTGACGGTCTCTTCGGCCATGGTCCCGCTGCTCCCCCCGGTCACTTCGCGACGGCCGCGGCGAGCTTCGACAGCGGCTCGGCGAGCGCGTTGACCGCGTCCGAGAGCTTCTTGCGCTGGTCCTTGCCGACCGTGTCGTAGGAGACGAACTCCGCCTGGCTGCCGCTCTTGCGGTAGGTGTCGAGCAGCGCCGTCAGAGCCGGGAACTGCTTGTCCAGCTCGGCGGTGAGCGCCGGGTCGTTCTCGGCGGCGACCGGCTTCAGCAGCTCGTACGCCTTCAGGGCGCCTTCGACGTTGGCCTGGAAGTCGGACAGGTCAGTGTGGGAGTAGCGGTCCTCCTCACCGGTGATCTTGCCGGTGGCGACCTCGTCCAGCAGCTCCTTGGCGCCGTTGGCCATGCTGGTGGCGGTGATGTCGGCCGTGCCGACCCGGGTCTGCCAGTCCTTCAGGTCGGAGACCAGCTGGTCGGCGAGGGCGCCCTCCTCGGGCCCCGCCTTCTTCTCCTGCCACAGGGACTTCTCCAGCCGGTGCCAGCCGGTCCACTTCTGGCCGTCCTCCAGGCCGTCCTCGCGGGTGTCGGTCAGCGGGTCGATGTCGCCGAAGGACTCCGCCACCGGCTCGGTGCGCTCCCAGCCGACCCGGGAGGGTGCGAAGAGCGACTGGGCCTTCGCCACGTCGCCGGCCTTGACCGCGTCGGCGAACCGCTGGACCACGGGGATGGTCTGGTCGGCCTGCTCCTGGACGTACCGGCGGTAGGAGGCCACCGCGGCGTCCAGGCGCGGGTCGCTCTTGGCGGCGCCCTTGCCGGTGACGGTGATCTTCTGGCGGATGCCGTCGCCCTTCATACCGGGCTTGCAGGCGATCTGGTACGTCCCGGGCTTGATCTCGGCGGTGACGGTGACCTTGGTGCCGGGGCCGATGTTCTCCCGCTCGGTCACGATCCGGTCGCTGGGGGTGTAGACGTACACCTCGGTGACCTTGGAGCCCTCGTTCTCGACAGCCAGCCGCACGTGCCCGGCCGGGAAGCTGGCCGGGGAGACCTTGCACGCGGTGTCCGAGGCGACCACCTTGATCGCGTCGGAGGCCTCGCCCTCCGCCTTCTGCGCGCACCCCGTGACGGCGGTGACGGCGACCACGATGCCGGCGGCGGCTACGGCGGACATGCGGGAGGCGGACATGCGGTCTCCAGGCGGCTCAGGGAAAGCTTAGGCAAGCCTTTCCTTCGAAAGGCTTGCCTAACCTATCCGAGGCGCCCGGCGCCTTCTTCTGTTTTTCGTAAAGACCGATTAATGAAAAGGTCAAGGCGCGGTCAGGACCTCCGCGCCGGTGTCCGTCACCACCAGCGTGTGCTCGAACTGCGCCGTTCGCTTGCGGTCCTTCGTGACGACCGTCCAGCCGTCGTCCCAGATCTCGTACTCGTGGGTGCCCAGGGTCAGCATCGGCTCGATGGTGAAGGTCATCCCCGGCCGCATCACCGTGGTGGCGCGGGGGTCGTCGTAGTGGGGGATGATCAGGCCGGAGTGGAAGGCGGTGTTGATCCCGTGGCCCGTGAAGTCGCGCACGACGCCGTAACCGAACCGCTTGGCGTAGGACTCGATGACCCGGCCGATCACGTTGATCTGCCGTCCGGGCTTGACCGCCTTGATGGCGCGACTCAGGGATTCCCGGGTGCGTTCCACCAACAGCCTTGATTCCTCGGCGACTTCACCGACGAGATAGGTGGCGTTGGTGTCTCCGTGCACCCCGTGGATATAGGCGGTCACGTCGAGGTTGACGATGTCGCCGTCGCGGAGCTCGGTGGAGTCGGGGATGCCGTGGCAGATGACTTCGTTGATGGAGGAGCACAGCGACTTGGGGAAGCCCCGGTACCCGAGGTCCGAGGGGTAGGCCCGGTGGTCGCACATGTACTCGTGCGCGATGCGGTCGAGTTCGTCGGTCGTGACCCCGGGGGCGATCGCCTTCGCCGCCTCCTCCATGGCCCGTGCGGCGATCCGCGAGGCGATCCGCATCTTCTCGATCGTCTCCGTGGACTGCACCTCGGGGCCGTCGTACGGCCGCGGCGCCGGCCGGCCCACGTACTCGGGACGCGGGATCGAGGCGGGTACGGGACGGGTGGGGGAGAGCTTGCCGGGAACCAGGACAGACATGTCAGCGAGTGTATCGGCGGCCGGTCGGGCAGCATGGCGGCAGGACGTCGTACGAGGAGGGACGATGGCGCTGTTCAGGAGAGTCCGCAAACCCGCGGGGAAGCCCGGCGAGTGGTTCTACTGCATCGAGCACCACAAGGTCGAGGAGGGGCCCGAGTGCCCCGCCAAGGACCGCATGGGGCCGTACCCGAGCCGCGTGGACGCGGAGCGGGCCATGCAGACGGCCGCCGAGCGGAACCTTCAATGGGAGAACGACCCGCGGTGGAAGGACCGGGTGCAGGACGACGGGGAGGACTGACCCGCCCCGGAGGCCGGGTGCACGATGGAAGGGTGAAGCTCGGTCTGGCCGGCGACACCATGCTCGGCCGCTCGGTCGCCGCGCGGCTGGCCGAGGCCCCTGCGGAGGCGCTGTTCTCCGACGAGGTCGTGGCCGTCGCGCGGGAGGCGGACCTTTTCGTGCTCAATCTGGAGTGCGCGATCTCCGACCGCGGGCAACCCTGGCCCGACCCGTTGAAGCCCTTCTTCTTCCGCGCCCCTCCGGTCGCCGTGCGCGCCCTGACGCACCTGGGCGTGAGCTGCGTCAACCTGGCCAACAACCACGCCCTGGACTACGGCCGGACGGCGTTGCTGGACACCCTCGACCACCTTGCCGGCGCCGGGATAGCCGCCGTGGGCGCCGGACCGGACGAGAGCGCGGCGCGCGCCCCGGCACTGCTCGGCCACACGGGAGGCGCGGCTGGTTCCCCGGCCCTCGGCGTGCTCGGCTTCACCGACCACCCCCCGGAGTACGCCGCGGGCCCCGACCGCCCCGGGGTCGCCTACGCCGATCTGGCCGGCGGCGTGCCGCGCCGGCTCACCGACGCCGTCGCGAGCCTGCGCGAGCGGACCCCGGCGGTGCTGGTCACCCCGCACTGGGGGCCCAACATGACCACCGGCCCCTCCCGCGGCGTCCGGGACGCGGCGGCGGCGCTGCGCGCGGCCGGCGCCACCCTCGTGGCGGGCACCTCCGCGCACGTCTTCCACGGCGTGGCGGACGGAGTGCTCTACGACCTCGGCGACTTCGTCGACGACTACGCGACCGACGCGCGGCTGCGCAACGACCGCGGGCTCCTCTTCCTCGTCACCCTCGACCTGGCCGGTGGGAGGGCCGTGCGGGTGGAGGGGGTGCCGATCGCCCTTGACTTCTGCCGTACGCGGCTGGCGGATCGAGTCGAACGGGCGTGGATCGCGCGGCGGTTCCGGCGGGCGTGTGCGGTGTTCGGGCAGCGGGTCGCGGAGGAGGGCGGGCGGTTGGTCGTGCGCTGGGACGGGACGGCGGCGGCCGAGGGCTCTTGACGGGGGCACGACAGTCCGCTTCAATCCGCGATGAAAGGTCCAGACCACCGGTCGGACGCTTCGCGCAGCGCAGCCCCCCGCCCCCCACAGGGAGGTCACGTGCTCTTCCGTCGTCATGTCCCCCGCACCCGAGCGCCCCGCACCCGAGCGCGCAGATCCCGCTTCCTCGCGGGTGTCACCGCCGCCTTCCTCGCCGCCGCGGGCAGCCTGATCGCCTTACCCGGCACCGCCCAGGCCGCCAACCTCCTGACCAACCCGGGCTTCGAGAGCGGCAGCCTCTCCGGCTGGTCCTGTTCCGGCGGATCGGTCGTCAGCAGCCCCGTCCACAGCGGCACCAGGGCACTCGCCGGCGCGGTCAGCAGCAGCGACACCGCCCAGTGCACCCAGACCGTCTCCGTGCAGCCGAACACCGCGTACACGCTCTCCGGCTGGGTGCGCGGCGCGTACGTCTACCTCGGCGTCACCGGCGGCCCGTCCACCTGGACCCCGTCCGCCGCCGCCTACACCCAGCTGACCGTCCCCTTCACCACCGGCGCGTCGCAGACCAGCGTCCAGATCTATGTCCACGGCTGGTACGCGCAAGGCGCCTACAACGCCGACGACATCAGCCTGGACGGTCCGGGCGGCGGAGGCGGCCCGGGCGGGGACACCCAGGCACCCAGCGCGCCCGGCGGCCTCACCTCCACCGGCAAGACCGCCTCCAGCGTCTCGCTGTCCTGGAACGCCGCCACCGACAACACCGGTGTGACCGGCTACGACGTCTACCGCGGCAGCACCTTGGCCACCACCGTGACCGGCACCTCCGCCACCGTCACCGGACTGGCCGCGAACACGTCGTACACCTTCACCGTCAGGGCCCGCGACGCCGCGGGCAACACCTCGGCAGCCTCCAACGCGGTGACTGTCACCACCAGCGCGGGCGGCGGCGGCGGGGGCACCGGCTTCAAGCAGGCCGCGCCCTATCTCTTCCTCGGCTGGGGCGACCCGCCGAGCCCGGCCACGGTGATGAACGCCACCGGCGTCAAGTGGTTCACGATGGCCTTCATCCTCTCCTCCGGCGGCTGCAACCCCGCCTGGGACGGCTCCCGTCCGCTGACCGGCGGCACCGACCAGTCGACCATCAACGCCATCCGGGCCGCCGGCGGCGACATCGTCCCGTCCATCGGCGGTTGGAGCGGCAACAAGCTCGGGCCCAACTGCTCCACGCCCGAGGCGCTCGCCGGCGCGTACCAGAAGGTGATCAACGCCTACGGCCTCAAGGCGATCGACGTCGACATCGAGAACACCGACGAGTTCGAGAACGCGGCCGTCCAGGACCGCATCCTGAACGCCCTGAAGATCGTCAAGCAGAACAACCCGGGCATCCGCACGATCGTCACCTTCGGCACCTCGAGGACCGGCCCGGACGACTCGGGCAACCGCCTCATCGAGCGGGCCGCGGCGCTCGGCGCGGACATCGACGTCTTCACGATCATGCCGTTCAACTTCGGCGGGGGCGCCGACATGTACGGCAACACCGTGAACGCCGCCGAAGGCCTCAAGGCCAAGCTGAAGTCCGCCTTCGGCTGGGACGACGCCACCGCCTACGCCCACCTCGGCATCTCCGGCATGAACGGGCTGAGCGACCAGCAGGAGAACACCACCCCGGCCATCTGGACCCAGATCCGGGACTGGGCCAACTCCCACCACATCGCCCGGCTCGCCTACTGGGCCGTCAACCGCGACCGCCCGTGCCCCGGCGGCGGCGTGACCAGCAACTGCTCCGGCATCAGCCAGAGCACCTGGCAGTTCACCTCGATCACCGCCGGCTTCACCGGCTGATCCGCGACCAGACCCTCCCCACGGGTCAGGCGGCGGGGGACGCCACGTCCTCCGCCGCCTCGCGCATGCGCAGGGCGTGCTCGTCGGTCCGGGCGTCGTACGCCATCAGCGTCGGCAGGCACGCGGCCAGTGCCCCGACCGCCGCCACACACGCCAGCCCGCCCGTCCACACCGAAGTGCGCAGACCCAGCAGCGCCGCCGAGCCGCCCGCCCGCACCTGGCCGACCTGCGGGCCGAGGGTGAAGGAGAGCAACTCGATGCCGGCCAGCCGCCCGCGCAGCGCGTCGGGGATCGTCTGGTTCCACATCGTGGCCCGGAAGACGCCGCTGACCATGTCGAACGCCCCCGCCAGCGCCAGGAAGGCCAGCACCGCCCACACGTTGCGGGACCAGCCGGCCGCCGCCATGCACAGCCCGAAGCCCGCCGCGGCCAGCACGATGGCCCGTCCGTGCCGGTGCACGCGCGACGACCAGCCGCCGGTGAGGCTCGTCAGCAGCGCACCGGCCGGCAGGGCCGCGTACATCAGGCCGAGCGACCAGGGCGCGCCCAACTCGTCCGCCAGGAAGGGGAAGACGGCGATCGGGAACGCCAGCCCGGTCGCGGCGAGGTCCACCGCGTAGGTGCCGAGCAGTTCCTTGCGGCTCCACGCGTAGCGCGCGCCCTCCGCGATCGAGTGCAGCGAGGGGCGCTTCGCGTCGTGCGCGGGCGGCGAGGGCCGCAGCCCGAGGCCGAGGACGACGGAGACGGCGAAGGTGAGCGCGTCGATGGCGTACGCCCACCGCAGTCCGGCGTACGCGATCAGCACGCCCGCCAGCGAGGGCGCGGCGATCGCGCCGATCTGCCAGCGCAGCGCGTTCAAGGAGGCCGCCGCGGTCAGGTGCTCGTGCGGGACGACGCGCGGCACGATCGCGTCCAGGGCCGGCCGCCGGAGTCCGCCCAGCGCGCTGGTCAGCGCGGCGACCACATACAGCGGCCAGATCACCGGCCGCGGCAGCAGGGCGTTGACGAGCAGCACGGCCGACAGCACCCCGAGCGCCGCCTCCGTCCACACGATGAGCTTGCGCCGGTCCAGGGCGTCCGCGAGCGCCCCGCCGTAGAGACCGCAGACGATCAGCGGCACCAGTTCGACGGCGCCGAGCGCGCCGACCGCGAGGGTGGAGCCGGTCAGCTCCTTGACCTGGACCGGCACGGCCACGAAGGTCAGGAAGCTGCCGAAGTTGGTGATCAGGCCGGCGCACCACATCAGGCGGAAGTCGCGCGAGGCCCGCCACGGTGCGAGGTCGGGAAGGAGTCTGGGCACGAGGCCGCATGCTCGGGGCGCGAAGCCGTCGGCGCAAACGGTTTTCCCCGGGCCCGGGTCCCGTGCCCTGAGAGCCCGCACGCCCGTCCGCAACTCGCCCGTCCGTCCACGCAGCTCAGCCCCGCAGCGCAGCGCCGGCCTCCCGCCGGTCCCCCCGCGCGCCCGTCCGCCCGCGCACCCGTCCCTCCGTGTGGCCGGGCGGTCCGGCGGCGACCGAGGACGGCTCCGCTACCAGCCGGCCTGAGGCGGCGACACCAACTGCTCGGCGAGCCGCGCGAGCCCGGGCAACCGGTCCCGCAGCCGCAGCCGGCGTCCGGCCGCCGCGCTGACCAGGTGCTGCAGCACGTCCATGCCGACCTCGGCGGGCTCCGGCGGCACGGTGAGCGCGTCGTGGGCCAGCCCGCGCAGCTCCGGGTCGCCCGCGTCCATCGCCAGCACCGTCGCGCCGGAGCGCCGGGCGTCGTCCACCCGCTCCAGCAGCCCGGCCTCGGCGCGCTGCGGCGTGACCACCAGCACCGTCTCGCCCCTGCGCGCCGCCTCGAGGCGGGCCGTACCGACCGCGAGGTGCGGGGGCGCGCCCGGCGGCACATGGTGCCGTACCAGCGTCGGCGACAGCTCCGGCAGCCCGCTCCAGGCGGCCTCCTCGTCAAGGTGGGCCGCCATGTGCCAGGGCTCGTACTCCCCGCTGCCGACGAGCAGCAACCCGCCCGCCGGTCCCCGGCGGACGGCACCGCGCAGCGATCCGGCGAAGGAGCGGGTCAGCTCCGGCCACCCGCTGCCGGCCAGCAGTTCGCGGACGACCTCCACCCGTGCGGCATCCATGCGCCCATCCTCGCCGACCGCGCTCCCGCCCCGCCCCGCTTCGGGTCTCGCTCACTCGAAGGGGGTCGGCTTTTGCCCGCGGTCGGGCGTGGGGCTCCGCTTCCCGCTCCTCCGCGACCCGCCGCCGCACGGCGGCCCGGCCGCGCCCGGGATCTGCGCCCGCGGTGCGCGGCGGGTGCCGCGGCGACCGCGGGTGGACGGGCGAGTCTCCACCCGCCCGTCATCCGCCGTGGCCGGGCCGCATCTGCGAGACGTCCGGGGGCCGCACGGCTCCGCCGCTCTCCGACGAGGCGGTCCGCGAGGTGTCCGCGGCCCCGGGACGGCGGGCAGACCACGCCCGGGGGCACCCTGCCCGCGGTCGGCGGCGCGGGGCGAGACGGATCGAGGCGAGGTGCGCCCGCTAGGGCCGTGGAGGCGTCACACCAGGCGGCGGCAGCGGCGAAGCCGCCGCGGCACGGGCTCCATCGGAGTGCGCGGCGCGCCTGCTGTGCGCCGCGGCGGTCACGCCGGACCTCGCGGGGGATGGGCCGTGCGGAACCGCTCACACCGGCCGGGCGGGCCGGGCGCCGCCCCCGCCTGGCAGGATCGCGGTATGACTGTTGACAGTGGCAATGAGACCCCCGCCCCGAAAGCCCCGGCGAAGGACCCCTGGCAGCTGCCCGACGTGTCGGGCCTCGTCGTCGGCGTCCTCGGTGGCACCGGCCCGCAGGGCCGGGGCCTGGCGTACCGGTTCGCCAAGGCCAGCCAGCGGGTGATCATCGGCTCGCGCGCGGCGGACCGCGCCCAGGCCACGGCCGACCGGCTCGGCCTCGGGGTGCAGGGCGCCGACAACGCGGAGACCGCCCGCCGCAGCGACGTCGTCATCGTCGCCGTCCCGTGGGAGGGCCACGGCGCGACCCTGGAGTCCCTGCGCGAGGAACTCGCCGGCAAGCTCGTGGTGGACTGCGTCAACCCGCTCGGCTTCGACAAGCAGGGCGCGTACGCCCTGAGGCCGGAGGAGGGCAGCGCCGCCCAGCAGGCCGCCGCGCTGCTGCCGGATTCCCGCGTCACCGCCGCCTTCCACCACCTGTCCGCGGTGACGCTCGAGGACCCGGAGATCGACTCCATCGACACCGACGTCCTCGTCCTCGGCGACAGCCGCGCCGACACCGACCTGGTCCAGGCGCTCGCCGCGCGCATCCCCGGCATCCGCGGCGTCTTCGCCGGGCGGCTGCGGAACGCGCACCAGGTGGAGGCGCTGGTCGCCAACCTGATCTCGGTCAACCGCCGCTACAAGGCCCACGCCGGTCTGCGGGTGACCGACGTATAGGGGCCGCGAGCCAGGGGCCGCGAGGGCATGGGGGACAATGGCCGGGTTCGTGACCGATCCGACAGGAGCCGCCCCCATGCCCCGCCTCGCCCTCTACGCGCTCGTCCTGTGCGCGCTCGCCGTGGCCGCCGCCGTCGTCTCCTTCGTGCAGGGCAGTTGGCTCGGTGTCTTCTGGCTCCTGATCGCGGGCCTCACCAGCAACATGTGCTGGTACTACGTGCGCAAGGCGAAGGCGGAGCGCGAGTCCGACCGGGAGCGCGTCACTGGCTGAGCGGGTCACCGTTCCAGAACTGGAAGTAGGCGTGGCCCAGGCCCGACAGCCCGTCCGGGATCCCGAAGGCCCCCGTCACGGAGTCGATGAAGCCGAAGAAGGCGGCATTGACCTCGGGGATCCACAGCACGCCGAAGACGGCCAGCAGCCCGAACTGCCCGAACGGCTCCAGCTGCCGCCGCGTCCGGTACGAGAGCCACGGCTCGATCACGCCGTAGCCGTCCAGGCCCGGCACCGGCAGCAGGTTCAGGATCGCCGCCGTGACCTGCAGCATCGCCAGGAACGCCAGCGCGGACGAGAAGGGCGCGTGGGCGAGGTCGAGGGGGACGACGCCGAAGGTGAAGGGCAGCATCAGGGCGATCGCGAACAGCACGTTGGTCAGCGGCCCCGCGGCCGAGATGAGGCTGTGCTTCCAGCGGCCGTCGATCCTGCCGCGCTCGATGAAAACGGCGCCGCCGGGCAGGCCGATGCCGCCCAGGATCACGAAGATCACCGGCAGCACGATGCTCAGCAGCGCGTGCGTGTACTTCAGCGGGTTCAGGGTCAGGTAGCCCTTGGCGCCGATCGAGATGTCGCCGCCGTGCAGGGCGGTGCGGGCGTGCGCGTACTCGTGCAGGCACAGGGAGACGACCCAGCCTGACACGACGAAGAGGAAGACGGCGAAGCCGGGGCTGTTGGAGAAGCCCGTCCACACCCCCCACCCCGAGACGGCCATGATCGCGACCAGGCCCAGGAAGATGGGACTGATCTGCCGTTCGCTGCGGGCGGCTGCGGTGGTCATCGGGTGGGCTCCTGCGGAGGCGGTGCGTCAACGGTCGTGGTGCTGGCCGCCCGATCATGCCATTCGGCTGCCGCCGGGCACACCCACGGCGGGGTAACGCTCCGCGAACGCCTGACGTTCCTCGCGAGCGCCCCCGCGTTGCGACCCGTCATCGGTCGGGCCGCGCCCGCTGCGCCGGAGGCGGCGGCGGGGGCACTGGGAAGCCACGGAGACGGGCCCGAGCCCGGGGCCCGGGGCGAACAGGGGATCCTGCGGGGGAAGAGGTTCGCCGTGCCGGCGGCGCTCTGCGTCGTGGCGCTCGGCACACTGACCGGATGCACCGTGCCGGCGGCGGCGGGGGTCACCGGCATCGCCGTGAGCGAGGACGGCACGCCCTCGCGGGTGATGCCGGTCTGCCACGACCGCATCGACGGGGCCACGCTCTACGCCCCCGACGACGGAGACGCCACCGAGCCGTTGGCACAGTTCCGCGCGGACGCCTGCAGGGGCGTATGACCGGTTCCGCGCCCGCTGCGCCGGAGTGGCCCGGTGCGGCCGCCCGCCTGCGAACGGCGCGGGCGGCGAGCTCTGACAACCCGGGGGCGGCGCTGAAGGCGCCTCGGACAGAATGGGGGCGTGCGCTACGGCATTCTCGGGACGACCCAGGCCCATCACGACGACGGCACCGTCGTGCCTCTGGCCGGCCCGCGGCTGAGGGCGCTGCTCGCCGCGCTGGCGCTGCGCCCGGGCCGGGTGCGGACCACCGAGGCGCTGATCGGCGAGGTGTGGGCGGACGAACCGCCCGCCGACGCCACCGGCGCGCTGCAGGCGCTGGTCGCCCGGTTGCGGCGGGCGGTCGGGCATGAGGCGGTCGGCTCGGCGGACGGCGGCTACCGCCTGGTCGTGGCGCCGGACGCCGTGGACCTGTACCGCTTCGAGCGGCTGGTGGACGACGGCGGCCGGACGCTCGCCGACGGCGACGCCGCCAAGGCCGCCGAGGCCCTGGACTCCGGGCTCGCGCTGTGGCGCGGCCCGGTGCTGGCCGACCTCCCGGACCGCGCGTCCGTCGCGCCCCGCTACGACGCGCTGCGGCTGGACGCCGAGCGGCTGCTGATCACCGCTCAGGTGGCGCTCGGCCGCGCGGAGCAGGCGCTGCCGCGGGCTGTGGAGCTGGCCGCGGCCCATCCGCTGAACGAGGCGGTGCAGGTGCTGCGGCTGCGTGCGCTGCGCGAGGCGGGCCGGGGCGCCGACGCGCTGGCGGCGTACGAGGAGGTCCGGCGCGAGCTCGCGGAGACGCTGGGCGCCGACCCCGGCCCCGAACTGCGCTCTCTCCATGCCGAGTTGCTGCGCCCCTCCGCCGATGCCCCAGAGCCGGCCCCGGCGCCCGCACCGGCACCCGTACCGGCCCCGGCGCCCGCCGCCGCGCCGCGGCGCGGCAACGCGCGGGCCCGGCTGACCAGCTTCGTCGGCCGTGAGACGGACCTGTCCGCGATCGCCGCGGATCTGGCGGCCGCGCGGCTGGTCACCGTCACCGGCCCCGGCGGCACCGGCAAGACCCGCCTGGCGCAGGAGGCCGGCGACCTGGTCGCCGGGCGGTGGCCGGACGGGGTCTGGTTCGCGGAGCTGGCGCCCGTGGAGGACCCGCGCACCGTGGCCGTCGCCGTGGTGAACGCGCTGGGTCTGCGCGAGACGCTGCTGCACCCGGCCTCGGCGACCGAGGCGGCGCTGACCGCCGAGGCGAAGGCCGCGGCGAAGGACCCGCTGCTGCAGCTCACGGAGTACTGCGCGGACCGCCGCATGCTGCTCGTCCTGGACAACTGCGAGCATGTGATCGGCGCCGCCGCCGAGCTCGCGGAACGGCTGCTCGTGCACTGCCCCGGCGTGGCGGTGCTGGCCACCAGCCGCGAGCCGCTCGGGGTGCCCGGCGAGCTGATCCGTCCCCTGGACCCGCTGCCGCGCACCCCGGCCCTGCGTCTGCTCGCCGACCGCGGCGCGTCGGCCCGGCCGGGATTCACCCCGGAGGAGGACCCGGAGGCCTGCGCGGAGCTGTGCCGCAGGCTCGACGGACTGCCGCTCGCCATCGAACTGGCCGCGGCCCGCCTGCGGATGATGACGCCTCGCCAGCTCGCGGACCGGCTCGACGACCGCTTCCGCATCCTCACCGCGGGCAGCCGCACGGTGCTGCCCCGCCAGCAGACGCTGCGCGCGGTCGTCGACTGGAGCTGGGGCCTGCTCAGCGAGGCCGAGCGGATCGTGCTGCGCCGCTTCGCCGTCTTCGCCGGCGGCTGGGACCTCGCCGCCGCCGAGGCGGTGTGCGGCGGGGACGGCGACGCCGTGGACGCCCGCGACGTCGCCTCCGTCCTGGCCTCGCTCGTCGACAAGTCGCTGGTCGTCGCCGACCTCACCGAGGACGGCGCCCGCTACCGCATGCTGGAGACCATCGGCGAGTACGCCGCCGAACGCCTCGACGAGGCAGGCGAGCGCGCCGCCGTGGGGCGCCGCCACACCGCGTACTTCCGCGAGTACGTCCGCACCGCCGACCCCGAGCTGCGCGGGCCGCGCCAACTGCGGTGGCTGGAGCGGCTGGAGCGCGAGCACGACAACCTGCGGGCGGCGATCCGCCGGGCGGTGGACACCGGGGACGAGCAGGAGGCGCTCTGCCTGGTGCTGTCCTGCGGCTGGTTCTGGGAGATGCGCGACTACCGCAGTGAGATGGCCCACTGGCCCGCGGTGGTGGCCGGGATGAGCCCGGTGGACGCCTTCGCCGAACCGCTGCGGCTGCCGCCGCTGGACCGCGGGCCGCTGGACGACCCGCTGCCGATGAGCCCGCAGCAGCTCACCGAGGCGCGGCGCTGGGTGCGCACCGCCGAGCTGTTCGCGTACATGGGCGAGCGCGACGTGTGGAACGACCCGGAGCTGGTTCCGCTGGGCGAGGCGATCATCGAGGCCTATCCGCCGGAGCTGCCGCAGTCCAGCCTCAGGCCTGGCCTCTTCCGCATGCTCGGCGCCATGCTGACCGGGCGCTTCGACCTCATGTCCGAGCTCGTCGACGACACGGTCGACAGCTGCCGACGGCACGGCCGCGTGTGGGAGCTGGCGTTCGCGCTGCAGTTCCGCGCCAAGGTGATGAACGACGTGGCCGACCGGCTCGAGGCCTCCATGGAGGACATCCGCGAGGCCCGCGAGCTGTTCGGCAGGGTCGGCGACGACTGGGGCATGGCCGAGGCGCTGGCGGCGGAGGCGGAGGCGACCGCCAACGCGGGCGACTGGGACCGTGCCGCGGCGAGCTGCCGCGAGGCCATCGCCCTCGCCCGCACCCTCGGCGCCCACCAGCATGTGCCCATCATGAAGGTCCGCCTGGGCGACGCCCTCGCCAACGGCGGCGACCTCGTGGAGGGCGAGCGGCTGATCCGCGAGGGGGTGGCGGAGTCCGGGGCCTTCCGGCCTGCGGGCGACGACGCCGGGTACTACGGCAAGGTGCTGCTGATCGCCCTGCTGGCCCGGCGCGGGGATCTGGACGAGGCCTTCGAGCTGCTGGACGCCATGCAGGCCGACCCGCCGCGCGGGATGCCCTCGTTCATCGTCAGGCTGCTCTCCGCGATCCGCGGCTGGCTCACCGGCATGGCCGGCGATCCGTACGGCGGGCTGCGCCACCTCGTCGAGGCCGTCGCCTCCCTGGAGGGAGACCCGCTCACCCCGGTCATCGGGCCGCGCGTGGGGGTGCTGCTCTTCACGCCGGGCGTCGCGCTCTTCACCGGTGTCGCCGGGCTGCGAAGCGGCGACGACGTCCGCGCTCCGGCGCGCCGCGCCGCGGTGCTCATGGGCGCGCACGACGCGCTGCGGCAGACCGCCACCACCCCGTGGGAGCGCACGAGCCTGGAGGAGGACGCGGTACGGCTGCGCGGCCATTTGGGAGAGGAGGAGTTCGCCGCCGCCTACCGCGAGGGCGCGGCGCTGGCCTTCCCCGAGGCGGCCGAGCTGCTGCGCGAGCCCGTCTGACGCCCGGCCCCGGGCTCGCCCGGGGCCGCCGCCGACTCTCCGAGCACTTCGTTCGGCGTCGCCGAGATGCGATCACGGCCCGGCAGGGGTCCGATGGAGCTGGAGAGATCAAGAAAGGCGGATCACCCATGGCTCGCGCAGTCTGGAGCGGCGTACTGACCTTCGGCCTGGTGTCCGTGCCGGTGCAGCTCTTCACCGCGACCGAGAGCCATACGATCCGCTTCAACCAGATCCAGCGCGGGACCTCCGACCGCGTGCGCAACAAGCGGGTGAACGAGCGCACCGGCGAGGAGGTCCCCCTCGAGGAGATCGTCAAGGGCTTCGACATGGGGGACGAGTACGTGGTGGTCGAGCCCGAGGAGCTCGACGAGATCGCCCCTGGACGTTCCAAGGCCCTGGACATCACGGGCTTCGTCGACCTCGAGAAGGTCGACCCCATCTACTTCGACAGGAGCTACTACCTGGCGCCGCGCGGCCAGGAGTACGCCAAGGTCTACACCCTCCTGCACCAGGCGCTGGCCCGGTCCGGCAAGGTGGGGGTCGCCACCGTCGTCATGCGCAACCGCGAGTACCTCGTCGCCGTGAAGGCGGAGGAGGACGTCCTGGCGCTGCACACCCTGCACTGGGCCGACGAGGTCCGCGACCCGCGGCGCGAGGTCGGGAGCATCCCGGAGGCGCAGGACGTCGCCGACCGCGAGCTGCAGACGGCCGTGCAACTGGTCGACGCGCTGAGCATCGACTGGGACCCGCACGCCTACCACGACACGTACCAGGAGAAGGTCCGGGAACTGGTCGAGGCCAAGCGCTCCGGTGCGGTGGTGGAGAAGGGCGAGGCGCCGCCGTCGTCCACCAACGTCATCGACCTGATGGCGGCGCTGCAGGCCAGCGTGGACCGGGCCAAGTCCGCCAAGGGCGGGGCCGCGGAGGAGAAGAAGGCCGAGTCCGACGGTGGGCGGCCGCCCACCCAGTTGCGGAAGGCCGCCGAGAAGCGGCAGGCGACCCCTCAGGGCGGGAAGACGGAGAAGAGGACGGCGAAGGCCTCGAAGCTGGAGAGCCTGAGCAAGGCCGAACTCTACAAGCGGGCCTCGGAGGCCGACGTCCCCGGCCGGTCGACGATGACCCGGGAGGAACTGATCAAGGCCCTCTCGAAGGCCGGCACCGGCACCCGAGGACGGCGCAGGACCCGCGCCTCCTGACAGGCCCGGCCCCAGGCCCCCGGCCTTAA
>NZ_JBYIQP010000059.1:0-44263 GCF_057707665.1 Actinacidiphila sp. bgisy167
CCCGCCGCGTCAGCCCTGCGTCAGCCTTGGGGCAGGGATGCCAGCTGCGCGGTGATGCGGGCGATGTCCGCCTCCGCCGCCTCGAGGCGGGTGCGGATCTTGGCGACGACCGGCTCGGGCGCCTTCGCGAGAAACGCCTCGTTGCCCAGCTTCGCCGTGGCCTGCGCCTTCTCCTTCTCGGCCGCGGCGAGGTCCTTGGCGAGCCGCTTGCGCTCGGCCTCCACGTCGATCGCCCCGGACAGGTCGAGCGCGACCGTCACGCCCGCGACCGGGAGGGTCGCCGTCGCGGTGAAGTCCTCGCCCTCCGGCTGCAGACGCAGCAGTTGGCGGACCGCCGCCTCGTGCGCCGCGAGACCGGTGGAGCCGAGGTCGAGCCGGGCAGGGACCTTCTGACCCGGCTGCAGGCCCTGGTCGGCGCGGAACCGCCGGACCTCGGTCACCAGCGACTGCACCGCCGCGATCTCCTTCTCGGCTGCCGCGTCACGGAAGCCGGAGTCGGCCGGCCAGTCGGCGATCACGATCGACTCGCGCCCGGTGAGCGTCGTCCACAGGGTCTCGGTGACGAAGGGGACCACCGGGTGCAGCAGCCGCAGCAGCTTGTCCAGGACCTCGCCCAGCACGCGCCGGGAGACCTCTGCCGGGCGGCCGCCCGCCAGGAAGGTCGTCTTGGACAGCTCGACGTACCAGTCGAAGACCTCGTCCCACGCGAAGTGGAAGAGCGCGTCGCTGAGCTTCGCGAACTGGTAGTCGTCGTAGAGCGCGTCCACCTCGGCGACCGTGGCGTTCAGCCGGGACAGGATCCAGCGGTCGGTGGCGGACAGCTCCTCGGGGCCGGGCAGTTCGCCCTCGACCGTGGCGCCGTTCATCAGCGCGAAGCGCGTGGCGTTCCAGATCTTGTTGGTGAAGTTGCGGGAGCCCTGGACCCAGTCCTCGCCGATCGGCACGTCGGCGCCCGGGTTCGCACCCTTGGCCAGGGTGAAGCGGACCGCGTCGGAGCCGTACTTGTCCATCCAGTCCAGGGGGTCCACCGCGTTCGGATTGGACTTCGACATCTTCTTGCCGAACTCGTCGCGAACCAGCCCGGTGAGCGCGATGGTCTTGAAGGGGACCTCCCCGTCCATCGCGTAGAGGCCGAACATCATCATCCGGGCAACCCAGAAGAAGATGATGTCGTGGCCGGTGAGCAGGACGTCGGTCGGGTAGAACTTCTCCAGATCCCGGGTCCTCTCAGGCCAGCCCAGTGTGGAGAACGGCCACAGGGCGGAGGAGAACCAGGTGTCCAGGACGTCGGAGTCCTGCGTCCAGCCCTCCCCCGTCGGCGGCTCCTCGTCGGGACCGACGCAGACGACCTCCCCGTCGGGGCCGTACCAGATCGGGATGCGGTGGCCCCACCACAGCTGGCGTGAGATGCACCAGTCGTGCATGCTGTCGACCCAGTCGAAGTAGCGCCGCGACAGGTCCTCGGGATGGATCCCCACCCTCCCGTCGCGGACCGCGTCACCGGCGGCCTTCGCCAGCGGACCGACCTTGACCCACCACTGCATCGACAGGCGCGGCTCCACGGTGGTCTTGCAGCGCGAGCAGTGGCCCACGGAGTGCATGTACGGGCGCTTCTCGGCGACGATCCGCCCCTGCTCGCGCAGTGCCCCGACGATGGACGAACGCGCCTCGAAGCGGTCCAGGCCCAGGAACGGGCCGTGGACGGTGATCACGCCGTGCTCGTCCATGATGGTCAGGGCGGGCAGGTCGTGGCGCTGACCGATGGCGAAGTCGTTGGGGTCGTGCGCCGGGGTTACCTTGACGGCACCGGTTCCGAACTCCGGGTCGACATGGGTGTCGGCGACGACCGGGATGGTCCGGTCGGTGAGCGGCAGCTTGATGTGCCGGCCGACCAGGTGCCGGTACCGCTCGTCGTCGGGGTGGACGGCGACCGCCGTGTCGCCGAGCATCGTCTCGGCACGAGTGGTGGCCACGACGATGGAGTCCTCACCCTCGCCGTAGCGGATGGAGACCAGTTCCCCGGCGTCCTCCTGGTAGTCCACCTCGATGTCGGAGATCGCGGTCAGACAGCGCGGGCACCAGTTGATGATGCGCTCGGCGCGGTAGATCAGGCCGTCGTCATAGAGCTTCTTGAAGATCGTCTGGACGGCGCGGGAGAGACCCTCGTCCATCGTGAAGCGCTCGCGGGACCAGTCGACCCCGTCGCCGAGGCGGCGCATCTGGCCGAGGATCCTGCCGCCGTACTCCTCCTTCCACTGCCACACACGCTCGACGAAGGCCTCGCGGCCCAGGTCGTGCCGGGACTTGCCCTCCTCGGCGAGCTGCTGCTCGACCTTGTTCTGGGTGGCGATGCCCGCGTGGTCCATGCCGGGCAGCCACAGCGCCTCGTAGCCCTGCATGCGCTTGCGGCGCGTCAGGGCGTCCATCAGCGTGTGCTGGAAGGCGTGGCCCAGGTGGAGGCTGCCGGTGACGTTCGGCGGCGGGATGACGATGGTGTAGGGCGGCTTGTCGCTCTTGGCGTCGGCCTCGAAGTAACCGCGTTCTACCCAGCGCTCGTACAGGGGCCCCTCTACCTCGGCCGGCGCGTACTGGGTCGGCAGTTCGGGGGGCGCGCTGTTCGGTCCGCTCGCGGCGGCCTGCTGAGTGTTGTCGGTCACGGCGCTCAGTTTACGGGCGGGGCGGGCAGTGTCACGAATCCGCCGGTGCCCGGGCAGGAGGGGCGAGGAGGGCGGCCGGGGTGAGGGGCGCCCTCCGGGGGTCCGGCCGGGAGCCCCGCCGGCCCGGGTCCGGGTGGCGCTCGGCGCGACCCACCGGACATGTGGACGGCAGGCGGCTCGGCGGGCGCGGACGTGCTCCAGGCCGGCCGATCCCGGCGGCGGCACGCGAACCGGTCAGCCGCAGGGCGCCTCTGGCGGCCACTCAACCGGCCGGACACATAGGTGCGATTCACGCCTTTGGGCTGTAGGGCGATCAACCGAACATGCGTACCGCGTTGTTGCCAAGTCCTGACGGTCCCGATGTAAGGACGGTTTAAATGTTCCGCAAGGATGAGCACGAGGAGTACGAGTAGACAGCAGTTCAACGAGGGGACTCACCGATGAGCTTCAACCAGCCGCCGCCACAGCCGGGTTCCGACGGCCAGCCCGGCTACGGAGGCCCTGCGGGCCCGCCCCAGCAGCCGCCGGCCCCGCCGCAGCAGCCCGCACCCGGGTACGGCTATCCGCAGCAGCCCACGGCCCCGCAGCCGCCCGCCGGCTACGGCTATCCGCAGCAGCCCGGCCCGTACGGCCAGCAACCGGCCTCGCACGGGCAGCAGCCCGGCCCCTACGTCCAGCCCGCTCCCTACGGTCAGCAGCCCGGCCCGTACGCTCAGCCGGGCCCCTACGGCCAGCCCGGACCCTACGGTCAGCAGCCGGGCGCCTGGGGTGCCCCGCCACCGCCGCCGTCCGGCGGCAAGGGGAAGATCATCGGCATTGTGGTCGGCGTCGTGGTCGCCGTCGCGGTCATAGGAGGCGGCATCGTCGCCCTCACGAACAGCGGTGTCGCCGGCGGCGGTGGCGGCGACTACAAGCTGTCCATGCCGGCCGCGCTGCTCGACGGCCAGTACACCAAGTCCACCAACGACGCGTCGCTGAGCAACGGCAAGACCGGCGACGACACCGGCATCGCCGACGCCACGACGGTCTCCGGCACGTACAAGAAGGACGGCACCCAACTCATCGTCACCGGCGTCTACGGCGACGTCAACGACACGAACGCCGTCCTCGACAAGATGCTCAGCGCCTTCACCTCGACGGCGGGCACTTCGGGTGGCGAGCCCCCGAAGGAGGTCCGCCCCTCCGGCTTCGACGGCGACATCATGAAGTGCGGCACGCTCGGCAACGCCGCGGCGGCCTTCCCGTACTGTGCCTGGGCCGACGACAGCACGGTCGCCATCACGGTCAACATGACCATGGACTTCACCGGCGCCACCAAGGCCCCGTCCCTGACGGAATGGGCCGACAGCACCGCCTCGATCCGCAACGAGGTGCGCGTCAAGAAGTGACCCGGCCACCACGCCCCCTTCCATGTGGCGGGTGGGCGCTACGCGCTCTTCTGCTCGCCCTTGCCGATGATGCGCGGCTCACGCGGCACCAGGGTGGGGTTCACGTTCGAGTGGACGACGTCCTCGGTGATGACGACGCAGGCGACGTCCTTGCGCGAGGGCACCTCGTACATCACCGACATCAGCACCTCCTCCATGATGGCGCGCAGACCCCGGGCGCCGGTCTGGCGGAGGATGGCCTGGTCGGCGATGGCCTCCAGGGCGCCACGCTCGAACTCGAGCTCGACGCCGTCGAGCTCGAAGAGCCGCTGATACTGCTTGACCAGGGCGTTGCGCGGCTCGACCAGGATCTGCAGCAGCGCCTCACGGTCGAGGTTGTGCACGCTGGTGATGACCGGCAGACGGCCGATGAACTCGGGGATCATGCCGAACTTCACCAGGTCCTCCGGCATGACCTCGGAGAACTGGTCGGCGGAGTCCATCTCGCGCTTGGAGCGGATGGTCGCGCCGAAGCCGATGCCCTTGGCCCCGGCCCTGGACTCGATGATCTTCTCCAGACCGGCGAAGGCGCCGCCGACGATGAACAGCACATTGGTCGTGTCGATCTGGATGAACTCCTGATGCGGGTGCTTGCGCCCGCCCTGCGGGGGCACCGATGCCGTGGTGCCCTCCAGGATCTTCAGCAGCGCCTGCTGCACGCCTTCGCCGGAGACGTCCCGGGTGATCGAGGGGTTCTCGCTCTTGCGGGCGACCTTGTCGATCTCGTCGATGTAGATGATCCCCGTCTCGGCCTTCTTGACGTCGTAGTCGGCCGCCTGGATCAGCTTGAGCAGGATGTTCTCGACGTCCTCGCCGACGTACCCGGCCTCGGTCAGCGCCGTGGCGTCCGCGATGGCGAACGGTACGTTCAGCATCCGGGCCAGGGTCTGCGCGAGCAGGGTCTTGCCGGAGCCCGTGGGGCCGAGCAGCAGGATGTTGGACTTGGCGAGCTCGATGCCGTCGTCGTGCCCGCGGCCGCCGCCGTTCTCACCGGCCTGCACCCGCTTGTAGTGGTTGTACACCGCGACGGAGAGCGCCTTCTTCGCCGGCTCCTGGCCGACCACGTAGCTCTCGAGGAACTCGTAGATCTCGCGCGGCTTCGGCAGGTCCTCCCAGCGCACCTCGGAGGATTCGGCGAGCTCCTCCTCGATGATCTCGTTGCAGAGGTCGATGCACTCGTCGCAGATGTACACACCGGGTCCTGCGATGAGCTTCTTCACCTGCTTCTGGCTCTTTCCGCAGAACGAGCACTTGAGCAGATCGCCGCCGTCACCGATGCGTGCCACGAGGTGCTTCCCCTTCGCCTGGGTCCCGCCAGTTCGACGAGTCCTGGTGCTTGCCTATCGACGGTACCTTGCCGCGCCCCCGCTGCGGGCCCCCCTTGGAGCTACTGGGTCGTGACCTGCACAACCCAGCGGCTCCAAGAGGGGACTTCTCGTCGCAGAATGCCCTGCCGGGCGTCAGACCGCGACCGAGGAACCCTTGCGGGTCGAGACGATCTGGTCGACCAGACCGTAGGAGAGGGCCTCCTCAGCCGTGAGGATCTTGTCTCGCTCGATGTCGTCGCGGATCTTCTCGATCGGGGTGCTGGAGTGCTTGGCCAGCATCTCCTCCAGCTGGGCCCGCATCCGCAGGATCTCGTTGGCGGCGATCTCCAGGTCCGAGACCTGGCCGCGGCCGGTCTCGCTGTACGGCTGGTGGATCAGGATGCGGGCGTTCGGCAGCGCCATCCGCTTGCCGGGGGTGCCGGCGGCGAGCAGCACGGCCGCGGCGGAGGCCGCCTGGCCCATGCAGACCGTCTGGATGTCGGGCTTGACGAACTGCATGGTGTCGTAGATGGCCGTCAGCGCCGTGAAGGAGCCACCGGGGCTGTTGATGTAGACCGAGATGTCACGGTCCGGGTCCATCGACTCCAGGCACAGCAGCTGCGCCATGACGTCGTTGGCCGAGGCGTCGTCGATCTGCACCCCGAGGAAGATCACGCGCTCCTCGAAGAGCTTCGCGTACGGGTCGTACTCGCGGATGCCCTGGGAGGTGCGCTCCACGAAGCGCGGGACGACGTAGCGGGCCTCGGCGGCGTTCGCGCGGTCGTACAGGCCGCTGCCGGGGAAGTTCTGGGTGGTCACGTTCACCGTCCTGGAGATGAGCAGTGGGCTGGGGTCGGTCCTGCGGGGCTGTAACGGGCTCACGGCCCGGTCAGGCCCCGGTGCCGCCGCCGCCCGGCACGTTCACGGCGTGCGTGATGACGTCGTCGATCAGGCCGTACTCCTTGGCCGCCTCGGCGGAGAACCAGCGGTCGCGGTCGGAGTCGCGGGTGATCGCCTCGACGCTCTGGCCGGAGTGCTCAGCGATGAGCTCGGCCATCCGCTTCTTGGTGCGGAGGAGCTGCTCGGCGTGGATCTTGATGTCCGAGGCCGAGCCGGCCAGGCCGGCGGACGGCTGGTGCATCAGGATGTCGGTGTTCGGCAGGGCGAAGCGCTTGCCGGGGGTACCCGCGGTCAGCAGGAACTGGCCCATGGAGGCCGCCAGGCCCATGGCGATGGTGACGACGTCGTTCTTGATGAACTGCATCGTGTCGTAGATCGCCATACCGGCCGTCACCGAGCCGCCGGGGCTGTTGATGTAGAGGTAGATGTCCTTGTCCGGCTCGGCGGCAAGGAGGAGCAGCTGCGCGGTGATCTTGTTGGCGATGTCGTCGTCCACCGGCTGACCGAGGAAGATGATCCGCTCGCCGAGCAGCCGGTTGTAGACCTGGTCGCCGAGGCCACCGATGGTCGGCTCGCCGGCGGCGGAAGGCATCGGAGTCGTCACGTATCCACCTGCTCGTTGTCGGACGGCGCGGACGCCGTCACAGGGTCTTCTCGTAGGGCACGGGCCCTCGTACTTACGGACCCTAACGCGCAGGTGGGGCCCGGCAATCCCCCACGCGGAACTGTTCGCTGTGAGCGCAGGGAGGGGGTACGCGCAGAGCGGAACGAAGCAGGAACGGGCCCGGACGCCACTGTCGTCCGGGCCCGTCGGATGTCGCTTCGGGACGAGGCTCAGGCCTCGGAACCCTCACCCTTGGCGGTGTCGGCGTCCGTGTCCTCGGAGGTGGCCTCGACCGTCTCGGCGGTCTCGTCCTCCTCGTCCTCCAGGTCGACGACCTCGCCGTTGGTGTCCTTGACCGTGGCGGCCTCGACGACCAGGGCCAGCGCCTTGCCGCGGGCGACCTCGCCGACGAGCAGCGGCACCTGGCCGCCCTCGACGACCGCCTGGGCGAACTGGTCGGGGCTCATGCCGGAGGAGGCGGCACGGCGCATGAGGTGCTCGGTGAGCTCCTCCTGGTTGACCGAGAGCTTCTCGGTGGAGACGAGCTCGTCCAGGACGAACTGGGTCTTGATGCCCTTCTTCGCCTGCGCCTCGATCTCGGCGTCATACTCCTCGCGGGTCTTGCCCTCGTTCTCGAGGAACGATTCCCAGGTCAGGCCCATGGCCGGGAACTGGTGGTGCTCGAGGTTGTGGACCCGGGTCTCGATCTCGTCCTTGAGCAGCTTCTCCGGCAGCGGGATCTCGACCAGCTCGAGGAGGGCGTCCAGCACCTTCTCCTGGGCCTGGGTGGCCTGGTCGTACTGCTTGATGCGCTCCTGGCGCTTCACCGCGTCGGCGCGGAGCTCCTCGAGGGTGTCGAACTCGCTCGCCAGCTGGGCGAACTCGTCGTCCAGTTCGGGCAGCTCGCGGGCCTGCACCGAGGTGACGTCCACCTTGACCTGGGCCTGCTTGCCGGCGGCGGAGCCGCCCTTGAGCTCGGAGGTGAAGGTGGCCGAACCGCCGGCCTCCAGGCCGATGACGGCCTCGTCGATGCCGTCGAGCAGCTGGCCGGAGCCGATGGTGTAGGTGACGCCGCTGGCGACGCCGTCCTCCAGCACCTCGCCGTCCACCGAGGCCTCCAGGTCGACGACGACGACGTCGCCGTCGGCGGCGGCGCGCTCGACCACGGTGGTGGACGCGAAGCGCTCCCGCAGCTGCTCCAGGGCCTTGTCGACGTCCTCGTCGGACACCTCGACGGCGTCGACGGTGACCTCGATGCCGGAGTAGTCCGGGATCTCGATGGCCGGGCGGACGTCGACCTCGGCCGTGAACTTCAGCTCCTGGCCGTCGTTGAACTCGGTGATGTCCACCTCGGGCTGGCCGAGGACGTTCAGCTCGCCCTCGTTGACCGCCTCCGTGTAGAACTTCGGCAGTGCGTCGTTGATGGCCTCTTCGAGGACCGCGCCACGGCCGAACCGCTGGTCGATGACGCGCGCGGGGATCTTGCCCTTACGGAAGCCCGGCACCGTGACCTGCTGGTTGATCTTCTTGTACGCCGCGTCGAGGCTGGGCTTGAGCTCCTCGAAGGGCACCTCGACAGTGAGTCGAACCCGGGTCGGGTTCAGAGTCTCGACGGCGCTCTTCACGGTTGGGTCTCCTTGGGGGCTTTACGTTGATGGGCGGCCACTTCGCGATCATGCGGGGCGGCTGGTGTTCGACCTGGCTGTTCCGCGTATCAGGTGGCCGACGACCCATCCTACCGGTACCACAATCCTGCGGCCGGGCCTGCTCGGAACAGGACGGTCGAGCAGTGGTCGGGGTGGCCGGATTCGAACCGACGACCTTCCGCTCCCAAAGCGGACGCGCTACCAAGCTGCGCCACACCCCGTCGGTGCGACACGTAGAGTACATGCCCCCGCACACAGCGACCGCCACATATGTGGTGCGCGGGAGCCGGGTCGATCGGCTACGATCTGATGTGCCAGAATGACTGGCCGTTGCGGGCGTAGCTCAATGGTAGAGCCCCAGTCTTCCAAACTGGCTACGCGGGTTCGATTCCCGTCGCCCGCTCTGTGTGGCAAGGCCCCAGGTCAGCGAGATGATCGCAGGCTCGGGGCCTTGTTCGTACGCGGCCGGGTGCGGGTGCTCCTGCCGCACGCGTGCCACCGGGCCCACGGTTGACGTCCGTCTTCTGCGCTCATGAAACGGCGAGAGGTCATGATGTACGCGTGATCCCGCGCATCAGCATCGCGCTCTCGGCGTTCGGCGTCGCCGTCAGTCTGGGGCTTCTCGCCGTCTCCATCCGGGACTGCCGCTCGGGTGCCTCCGTCCTTTGGCCGGCGGGTGCAGGTGCCATCTTCCTTGCCGCGGCCTTCGCTCTCGTGCGTGACGTCCGCAACACCCGGCGCCAAGCCCGCTGACCCACCGCGAAGGCCTCATCGGTGGCCGCTGCGCGGCCGACTCGACCAGGGCACTCACGGCATCCGCGATCAATGGTTCCCGCTCGGCGCTCGCGTGCTGGTGGATCGGCGTGGCCCTGAGCGAACTGTGCCCCATCCGGGCCATGCAGCATTGGCCTCGAACTGCGGGGCTGTCGCCGCGCCGCCCTGCGGTCACGAGGATCGACAGGGGGACGGCCCCGGCCGCCCGCGCCGCGCGCCCACACAGGCAGGCCGAGGGCATGAGGCCAGAACCGCATCCGAGGCTTCGGGCGTGGAGTGATCCCGTGCGGGGCGGATCGCCAGTCGAGACGCTCGGCCTGATGCGCCCGACGGCGCGGCACCGCCCGCCCCTCATGATCCTTCCTTCGCCTCGCGCGATCCTCACGCTCGTCCCCGCCGTCCCCGCTGTCCCCACCGACGCGTCCGCGTCCCGTTCGACGGGCCACGCCAGGGGCCTTCCGGCGCGCCTGCGCGGCCGGCGTGGGGGACCGGCCGCGCGGGGCGGAGATGGCGAAGGACCTCAGTTGTTGAAGACCGGAATGTTGTTGTTCACCCCTCCCCCGAAGAGACCGCCCCCGCCGTTGTTGAAGATCGGGATGTTGTTGTTCACCTGACCGAAACCGCTGCCGTTGTTGAAAATCGGGATGTTGTTGTTCACCGGGCCGCCGAAGAATCCACCGGGATTGTTGAAGACCGGGATGTTGTTGTTCACGCCGCCGTCGTCGACGTGGAGGGCGTGCTGCTGAGGTGCGGCCTGGACGGCGCCGGCATGGGCGGGGGTGGCAGCGAACGCACTGGTCGGGAGCAGGGCACCACCGGCGGCCAGGGTGGTGGCGGCAGTCAGCATGACGATCTTGCGAGTGCGGGACATGGCAGTTCTCCTCAGACGGTCCTGGGAATGCGAGTTCCGGACGATCCCTTTTCGGATGTTCCGGCACCGGGGAAAGTCCCGGTGTTTCTTTTCGGTCGGTGTCGCTCGACCTCATGACTCCAGTAAGCCCTGGCGTACCGCCCGCGTCACGTCGCTGAATTTCGGGGCTTGACACGCGCGGGAGGCCTGCCTATGGGCGCCCCGCCCCGGACTCCGGGCCACCGGACCGAGCACTCCCGCATGCGTGGGTGGCGGAGTCTGCGCAGGCTGGAGATGTGCCGGCGACCCGCGGTGAGAAACCATGATCGTTACGGTGGTGTCGATGCCCGAGGGCGTCGCCGCCCGTGTCTCCGTCGCGGAGGCGCGTGAGCGGCTGGCGGCGTCGCGGTTCCTGCTCGTGGACGTCGAGACACCCGGTGGAGGCCAGCCCGGCGCCGAGGTGCCGATCGCCCGCGAACTCGGCCTGGGCTGCGAGGATCTGACCTGGTTGGGCAAGGAGGGCGAGTCGGCGCGGGCGGAGTTCCACGGGGACGACGCCCGCTTCGTGGTGCCCGTGGTCGACGAAGGCGGGGTCGTGCACGTCCACGTCTTCGTGACCGAGCGGCACCTCGTCACCGTCCACCGGGGGCCGAACAGGTCGGTCGAGCGGTTCGTCACCCGTTTGCCGCACGAACGGCCGGCGGACACCGCGGCCGTGCTGTTCCTGCTGCTCGGGGAGGCACTGGAGACCTTCCGCCGGTCCGCCGTGGAGGCGCTGCTGCAGGTGGAGGATCTCGAGGACGAGATGTTCGAGAGCCGGCACCCGCAGCAGGTGTACCGGCTGGCGCGGCTGCGGCGGCGGGCGGCCCTGCTGCACCACGCGCTGCTGCCGTACCTCCAGGCGGCCGACGAGACCATCACCCGGCGGATGATGAGCGGCAGCTTCCCCGAGGAGCGGCAGCGGCTCGCCGCCTCCTACCAGCGGGCCGCCCGGATGGTGCTCGCCAGCATCGAGTCGCTCCAGGACGCGACCCGGCGGGCCTTCGCCAGCTACTCCTCGCTCGTGTCCGGCGAGCAGAACGGAGTGATCAACCGGCTGGCGATCGTGTCGACGATCTTCCTTCCGCTGACCTTCCTGACCGGTTTCTTCGGCATGAACTTCACCTATATGACCGACGAGTTGGAGAGCCGGGTCGTCTTCTGGCTGCTCGCCGTGGGACTGCAGGCAACGGTCCTGCTCATCGCCGTCTATGTGCTGCACCGCACCAGGATCTGGCGCAGGCTGCGCGACGACGGTCGCGACGACGGCTGAGCGCTGGGCTCAGTACATTGGCGGGGTGGAGATCTGGATCAACCCCGCATGCTCGAAGTGCCGTTCCGCGCTGAACCTGCTGGACGAGGCGGGGGCGCGATACACCGTCCGCCGCTACCTGGAGGACCCGCCGGACGCCGGGGAGATCCGCGCGGTGCTGGAACGGCTCGGACTGGAGCCATGGGACATCGCGCGGACCCAGGAGGCCGAGGCGAAGGCGCTGGGCCTCAAGGAGTGGCCACGGGAGCCGGGCGAGCGGGAGCGCTGGATCGGGGCGCTGGCGGCGCACCCGCGGCTGATCCAGCGCCCGATCATCACGGCCGAGGACGGCACGGCGGTCGTCGCGCGCTCGGACGAGGCGGTGCGGGACGCCCTCGGACGCGTTCCGGGCGCCGCCGGGGACCCCGCCTGAGAACCGGCGGCCCGATGGCGGCGCCGAAGCGCGGCGTGGCATCGTCTCGCGCCGCATGCGGCTGTCCCGCCGAACAGCCCACCCACCGGAGGTCCGCACGCCCTTGCCCGGATCCGGCGCCCGCGGGGGCCTTGCGCGCTCGCTCGCTACGCCTGGAGCGCTAGCCGACCGGCACGCCTTGCGGCTCCTTGATCCGCTTCATGATCATCTGTGAGTTCACCTCGCTCACGCCCGGCAGCGCGATCAGCTGCTCCGTCCAGAAGCGTTCGTAGGCGTCGCTGTCGGCCACCGCGATCCGCAGCAGGCAGCCGGGCGCGCCGTAGAGGCGGTAGGCCTCGACGATGTCGGGGATGGCCTTCACCTGCTCCTCGAACGCGGCGACGGACGCGCGGTCCCGCCGCACCTCGACGGAGGTGAAGACCTCGAAACCGCGCCCCACGGCGGCCGGCGCGACGACGGCCCGGTAACTCTGGATCACCCCGCCCTCCTCCAGTTGTCGCACCCGGCGCAGGCACGGGGACGGGGTGAGGCCGACCCGGGCGGCCAGCTCCTGATTGGTGAGCCGCCCGTCAGCCTGCAGCTCGCGCAAGATTCTTCTGTCAATGGCGTCCATAGCGGGAACACATACCATGCTCACCCGTTCTACGCGGGCTGATTCGCAATCGAATGCCAGCGATGAGCGCATATCCTTGCGGAAGAGCTGGCGAACGCATGAGCGAGGGGACACGTGAAGCACATCGTCGTGATCGGCACCGGCGGCACGATCGCCAGCAGGTGGCAGGGGGCCGGGTACGCGGCCGAGGCGGCCGGCGACGAGGTGCTGGCGGCGGGCGCCGTCCCCGAGGGGGTCGAGGTGACCGTCCGGAACCTGTTCACCGTGAACAGCTCGCGGCTGACCTCCGCCCACCAGCTGGAACTGCTGCGGACGGTCCACGATGTGCTGGCCGACCCGGCCGTGGACGGCGTCGTGGTGACGCACGGCACCGACACCATGGAGGAGTCCGCCTTCTTCCTGGACCTCCACCACGACGACCGGCGCCCGGTCGTCTTCACCGGTGCCCAGCTCCCGCTGGACTCCGTGGACGGGGATGCCGCGGGCAACCTCTACGACGCGCTGCTGACCGCGGCGACCGGCCAGGACATCGGTGTGGTCATCACCTTCGGCGGCTTCGTGCACGCAGCCCGGGGCACGGTCAAGGCGCACACCCTGGATGTCCAGGCCTTCGCCGATCCCTCACACGAGCCGCTGGGCCGCGTCACGTTCGGCCAGATCGACTGGAGCGCTCCGCGGCCGCGAGCCGCGGCGCTGCCGCTGCCCGCCCCGGGCGGCGCGGTACCGCGCGTCGACATCGTGACGCACCACGTGGACGCCGACCCCGTTCTCTTCGACGCCGCGCTGGGCGCGGGGGCCCAAGGGATCGTGCTGGTGGGAACGGGGGCGGGCAACGCGACCCCCGACTTCGTGACGGCGGTGCGCCGTGCGGTGGACGCCGGCGTGCTGGTCGCCGTGAGCACCCGGGTGGCGGCGGGGCCGGTGGCCCCGATGTACACCGGGGGCGGCGCCGTGGACCTCGTCGCGGCCGGCGCCGTGCTGGCCGGGACGCTGCGGGCGGGGCAGAGCCGCATCGCCGTGCTGGCGGCGCTGCTGTCCGCGCTGGGGCCCGAGGAACGGACCGCCGCACTGCGCCGCATCGTCACCTCGGTCGAGGACCGCACACCGGCCGTCGCCTGACTCCCCGTCACCCGGCGTGTTCACCACGCTGGGTGACGGGTGACCTGCGACAGGGACGGCGGCCGGGTGCGTCAGAGGTTTATCTGGTTGATGGTGTCGGCCAGCGAGTCGAGGAACCTGCTGATCGACGGGGCCATGCCCGTGGAGGCAAGGAAGAAGCCGAAGAGCGCGGCGACGATGGCCGGGCCGACCTTCAGCGACTTGCCTCTTATCAGGACGACCATGATGACCGCCAACAACACGACCACGGACAGGGAGATGGCCACGGGGGATCACATCCTCGGTCTGCGCCTCACCATTCCCGGGGGAGCCACGGCAGCCACACCCCCACGACGTCCATCGTGCCACCTGCCACCGACACCGTGACCCCGCGGGACACCCCTTCCCCGCGCGCCGGAGCCGCACACCTGCGACGCATGACGTCGGGATCAGTCCTGCTCCCTTCGGATGAGGCAAATCTCGAAATTTCCATGCCACGTTCGAGTGAATTTCCCTCAAGCTATTTCCCCACATGGCCACTTGCCACACAAAGGATCATCAAAAAACCTGCACAGTCGTCAACCCTCCTTCCAATATGCCCCGTTCACCCCTTACGCGATCACCCATAGCAGCACGGAACGGACAGCTGCATGACCTGCGCATTACCGGGCAGCAGCGCGGCGACCGCCATTCCGGGCGGAAATTTACTCAGCCAGAGGCGCCCGCTATGGTGCATCAAATGTTCCAGCTCCCCCGCACGAACACCCTGTCCCCCGGCAGGACCAAGACCGGGAATTCCGTTCTCCCCGCCCCGCGCAAGGAACCCTCCCCCGGCCACGGGCCGGCCGCCCCCGCAGGATCCGCCGCCCCTGCCGCGCACCACTTCCCCTCCGCCGGGCGCGACCCGTTCTTCGACAACGCCAAGTACCTCGCCATCGTCCTGGTCGCGATGGGCCACGCCTGGGAACCGCTCACCGGGCACAGCAGGGCCGCCGGCGCGCTCTACCTGCTCGTGTACACGTTCCACATGCCGGCGTTCATCGTCATCTCCGGCTACTTCTCGAGGAGTTTCGACGCCCGTCCGGACCGGGTCAGAAGGCTGGTCACCGGCGTCGCCGTCCCGTATGTGCTCTTCGAGGCCGCGTACTCGCTCTTCCGGAACTGGGCCGACGACAGCGCCTCCCAGGCGATCAGCCTGCTGGACCCCTGGTACCTCACCTGGTTCCTCGTCGCCCTCTTCGTCTGGCGCCTCACCGCGCCCGTCTGGCGGGTCGTGCGTCACCCGGTCGCGGTCGCCCTGGTGATCGCGGCCCTCGCGTCGAGCTCCCCGGCCATCGGCGACGATCTGGAACTTCAGCGCGTCCTGCAGTTCCTGCCCTACTTCGTGCTCGGCATGTGCCTGAGGGCCGAGCACTTCCACCTCGCACGGCACCGGGTGGTGCGCGTGCTGTCGGTTCCGGTGGGGCTGGCCGCGCTGACCGTCTGCTACTGGGCGGCGCCGCGGATGGACCGCGCCTGGCTCTACCACCGCACCAGCGCGCAGGAACTCGGGGCGCCCTGGTGGGCGGGACCGGTCATGACCGCGGCGCTGTTCTGCTGCTCCCTGGCGCTGACGGTGAGCTTCTTCGCCTGGGTGCCGCGCCGCCGCACATGGTTCACGGCGCTGGGCGCCGGCACGCTCTACGGCTACCTGCTGCACGGCTTCCTCGCCAAGGGCTCGCGCTTCGGCGGCTGGTACGACCACGGCTGGATCCACACCCCGCCGGGCCAGGTCGCGGTCACCGCCCTCGCCGTCGTGGTGGTCACGGCGTTGTGCACCCCGCCCGTACAGCGCGTCTTCCACTTCGCGATCGAGCCGAGGATGCCCTGGGCGTTCCGGCCGGCGCCTAGTCCCGGGACACGATGAGCAGGGCGCGGTCGTCGTTGACGTCCTTGGCGACCGCCTCGATCAGCTGCCACGCCGCGCCGCGGAAGCCATGGGCGACATAGCGGTCGGCCTCGCCGATGAGCCGGTCGATGCCCTCGGTGAGGTCGCGGCCGGCGGCCTCGACCAGGCCGTCGGTGAAGAGCAGCAGGACGTCGCCGGAGCGCAGGGTGCCCTTCACGCTGTGGAACTCGGCGCCGTCGTACACCCCCAGCAGCGGTCCCTCGGCCGCCTTCTCCTCCCAGCGACCGGTGCCCGCGCTGAGCTGCATACCCGGCAGGTGGCCCGCGGAGAGCAGCTCGTAGTCGCCGGACTCCAGGTCCAGCACCAGGTGGACGGAGGTGGCGAAGCCCTCCTCCCAGTTCTGGCGCAGCAGGTAGCCGTTGGCGGCGGTGAGGAAGGCGTGCGGCGGCAGCGAGCCGAGCAGACCGCCGAAGGCACCGGACAGCAGCAGCGCGCGCGAGCCTGCGTCCATGCCCTTGCCCGACACGTCGGTGAGCACGGCCTCCAGGACGCGCCCGCCCGACGTGCGGGTGGCCACCACGAAGTCGCCGGAGAAGGACTGGCCGCCGGCCGGCCGCAGCGCCATCTCGGCGTGCCAGCCCTCGGGCAACCGCGGCAGCCTGCTCTGCACCCGGATGCGCTCGCGCAGGTCGAAGAGCATCGTGCCGCCGCGCATCCAGGGCACGCCGACCCGGGCGCGGAACTGCGCGACGATCAGCCCGGCCAGCGCCACCGCCGCCACCACGAGCACGATCCCCGGGGTCACTCGGCCCACGCCGCCGCGGTACGGGCCGAGGACGGCGGACTCCACGACCAGCGCCGCGGCGGCGGCTCCGTACAGCAGGAGGAGGCTGGAAGGGCGCAGCAGCAGGCCGCCGACGAGGACAGGCAGCACCAAGGTGGTGGGCGGGCACCATTGCGGCGCCAGCACCGTGCCCCAGGCGATCAGCGGCACGGTGGCCGTCAGGACGGTGAGGGCGAGCCAGTCGGCCGCGTCGCCGCGGAAGTAGTCCACGGCGGATTTGCGCAGGCTGACCCGGGCCCGGTGGACCGTCCTGCGCCACCGGGCCCTGAATCCGTCTCCTGCCGGGCGTCGTGCCATCTTCCCGGCGACCCTATCCACCCTCACCCACTCCTCGCATGGGTGGTGCCCCCCAAGGTGCGCCGTTCGCCGCAGGAACCGGCGAAAACCGGTCGCCCGTCCCAAGGGACGGCTGGTAGGCAGGGCACATGACGGTGGAGTTGCGGGTTCTCGAGTCCGGACAGTGGGACGAGTGGTTCAGCGCGCTGGAACGCGCGTTCGGCAGCGCGCGCGAACCGGTGGAGGAACGGGAGTTCGACCGCGGTGTGACCGAGCTCTCCCGGTCGATCGCGGCGTGGGACGGGACGGAGGTCGTCGGCACGGCGGGGGCGTTCTCCTTCCGCATGGCGGTGCCGGGCGGCGCGGTGGTCCCGACGGCCGGCGTCACCATGGTCAGCGTGGCGTCGACACACCGCCGGCGCGGGCTGCTGACCTCGATGATGCGGCGGCAGCTGGACGAGGTGCACGCGGGGGGCGAACCCCTGGTGGTGCTCACGGCGTCCGAGCCGGCGATCTACGGCCGGTACGGCTACGAGGTCGCCACCCGCCAGATGTCCCTGGAGGTCGACACCCTGCGCGCGGGCCTCAGGGCGCCCGCGGGCGCCGACGAGGTCACCCTGCGCTTCGCCGACCCGGAGGAGTCCCTGGGGCCCTGCGAGGAGGTCTACGCGCGCCTGGTGCCCACCCGGCCGGGCATGCTGGAGCGGCGGCCGAACTGGGAGCGCAAGGGCGTGCTCGACCCTGAGGCATACCGGGACGGCGCCTCGAACCTCCTCTGCGTGGTCGCCGAACGGGACGGCGAGGTGCGGGGCTACGCGCGCTACGCGGTGAAGCCCTCCTGGAACGCGGCTGGCCCCGACGGGACGGTGGTGCTGCGGGACCTGGAGGCACTGGACCCGGACACCACCGCGGCGCTGTGGCGCTATCTGTTCGGCATCGACCTCACCAGCCGCGTCACCTCCCGCAACCGTCCCGCCGACGACCCGGTGCTGCACCTGGTCGACGACGTCCGCCGCTGCGGCGTCCGCTTCCGGGACGGCCTGCTGCTGCGCCCGGTCGAGGTGGGCGCGGCACTGTCGGCCCGCTGCTACGCGGCCCCGGTGGACGTGGTGCTGGAGGTCACCGCCCCCTTCTGCCCGTGGAACGAGGGCCGCTGGCGGCTGGGCGGCGACGCCAAGGGCTCCTCGTGCGAGCGGACGACGGACCCCGCGGACCTGGCGCTGTCCGTGCGCGAGCTGGGAGCGGCCTATCTGGGCGACGTCTCGCTGACCGCGCTGGCACGGGCCGGCCGCGTGCGGGAACTGCGGCAGGGTGCGCTGCGGGAGGCCGCGGTCGCCTTCGGCGGTGACGTCGCCCCCTGGCTCCCGCACGGCTTCTAGTGCCGCATCAGGCTCGCGACCTCGCGAAGGCGTTCGTCGGCGGTGTGTTCGTTCGGCCGGACGGCGTCGCGGCAGATCATGCTTCTCTGCTCCTCATGGCTGGTGTGACGGCCACGAGAGCGAGGTGGCGCAGGGCGGTGGCCCGGGCCTCGATCCGGTTAACGCCAGGCGCTGTTGCTCGCGGCGTAGGCGAGCTCCACGGTGTTCGCCGACGCCCACGTCGCGACCCGCTGGCAGCGCCTCGCGGTCGGGTGCGGGGAGTAGTCGTCGCAGACGATCGCGATGCGCACGTCCGCCGGGTGCGGCCAACGGGCAGCGGCAGAACTCGGCACCTTCGGCCTGTTCTTGACCATCTGGGCGTGCCCGCAGAGCTGGGCCTCGGCGAGCGGTCAGCGCTGCTCGGCGGCGAACCGGCGTATGGCGACGCGCTGCCACTCGGTGACCCGCACGACCACCCACGGCAGCACGAAGAACGCCACCACTCCGGCCGAGAAGTGCAGCGCGACCGCTCCGGCCGGGGTCGGCCCACCCCAGGCGTCGGTGGGGTAGGGCTCCCAGCCCCAGATCGGGTAGGTCAGATTGCGCGCGGACACGATGGCCCAGCCGATTGCGGCCGCGAACGACAGCGCGGTCAGGGCCATGTTGACGAAGAAGAACACGACGGCGCCCGAGAAGCGGGCGGAACGGCGCGGCGCCAGGTGCTCACCGAAGAAGACCCTCAGCCGCATGCGCTCGAAGAGCGGCCCGACCGCGGCGGCGGCCACCAGCGCCGCTGACAGCACCAGGGGTCCCAGCCCCGGATGCGCGCTGTCCTGGGTGGCCTTCATCACGGACTGCAGGGCCAAAACCAGGCCGGCGACGAGCGGCACCAGCAGCGCGTACAGCAGATGCCGCCAGGTGTCGCCGCGGAACGGAAGCGTCAGCAGGCCCACGGGCCGGTGCGGAGCGGCCGGGTCTGCGTGCCGGGGCGGGTGGAGTCGGGCACGAGAGGTTCTTTCCTCTCCTGAAGTCCGGCGGATACGGAAACGTCGGGACAGGGCACGGCCCTCGCGGTCGCGTTCAGGCCGCGCTGGTCGTCGCCCGCTCGCCGGCGGACTCGGCGCAGCCAGGTGAGAGCAACTGCAGCGCCATCGCGGTGCCGGTGGGCCCAGCGCGCTGTCGTGCGGGCTCAGCACCTGGTTCACCGTCTCCCGGCCTGCACGTGCGACCACATGATCATTCTAGCCGTCCGGTGCCGCCTGGAACAGCGATCGAGCGGTGCATCACGGCAGAGCGGACGTTGCTTGATGCGGCACGGGGCGGTGTTGTCCTGGGCCGGTCCCGGGCGCCCGGCGGCCGTTCCCCGGACGGGGGCTCCGTTGCGGGCGTTTCCCCTCCCGGCCGGCCCGCAGGAGGCGGCGTCAGCTCGCGGCGGGCTGGCAGGAAGGGCACCAGAAGAGGTTGCGCGCCGCCAGGGAGGCGGTGCGCACCTCGGTGCCGCAGATGTGGCACGGCATCCCGGCGCGGCGGTAGACGTAGACCTCGCCGCCGTGGTCGTCGACGCGTGGTGGACGGCCCATGGCCTCGGGGGTGTGTTCCGGACGGACGGTGTCGATGCGGTTGTGCCGCACGCCCTCACGCATCAGGGCCATCAGATCGGCCCAGATGGCGTCCCACCGGTCGCGGTCCAGGCCGCGGCCCGGCAGGTAGGGGTCGATCCCGTGCCGGAAGAGGACCTCGGCGCGGTAGACGTTGCCGACGCCGGCCACGACCTTCTGGTCCATCAGCAGGGCGGCTACGCTGGTGCGGCTGCGCGCCACGCGGGCCCAGGCGCGTTCCCCGGTGTCGGCCGGCCGGAGCGGGTCCGGACCGAGCCGGTCGTGTATCGCCTGCTTCTCCGCCCCGGTGATCAGCTCGCACGCGGTCGGCCCGCGCAGGTCGGCATGGTGTTCTCCGGTGGCCAGACGCAGCCTGACCTGGCCGACGGGGGGCCCGCCGGGGCCGGTGCCGAAGCCGAACTTCCCGTACAGCCCGAGGTGGACGTGCACCCAGCCGACCGGGCCGAACCCGAGGAAGAGGTGCTTGCCGTGGGCCTCGGCGGACTCCATCACGGCGCCGTCCAGGAGGGCGGCGCCGTCGGAGAACTTGCCCTGCGGACTGCTCGCGCGGACCTCGCGGCCGGCGAAGCGTTCCCGGTGGTCCGCGGCCAGGCGGTGGATCGTATGCCCCTCGGGCATGCCCGGATCAGCCCTCCTGCGGGTGGTGCGGGGGGATCGGGGGCAGCTCGCCGGTGGTCTCGTAGACGCTGAGCATGTCGATGCGGCGGGAGTGGCGCGGCTCGCCCGAGTACGGCGTGCCGAGGAAGACCTCGACGAACCCGGTGGCCTCGTCCGTGGTGTGCATGCGGGCACCGACGCTGATGACGTTCGCGTTGTTGTGCTCGCGGCCGAGGGTCGCGGTCTCCCGGCTCCAGGCGAGCACGGCCCGGACGCCCTTGACCTTGTTGGCGGCGATGGCCTCGCCGTTGCCCGAACCTCCGATCACGATGCCGAGGGAGTCGGGGTCCGCGGCGGTGCGCTCCGCGGCGCGCAGGCAGAACGGCGGGTAGTCGTCCTGGGCGTCGTAGACGTGGGGGCCGCAGTCGACGGGCTCGTGCCCGTTCGCCCGGAGCCACTCGACGAGGTGGTTCTTGAGTTCAAAACCGGCATGGTCGGAACCGAGGTACACACGCATACGGCGAGTGTCGCACGGGTGCGCCGAGCGACATGCCGTGGGTGTTCCCCGAGGGGTTCCCGGCGCCGAACACGGCGGCGTACAAAGGCCGCGGGGGCGGGGCCTTGCCCCGCCCCCTCCTGGGCGCCGTACGCCGTACCGGTCCGGCGCCGGTGCGCCGCACCGGTCAGCCGCGGCGGCCGGCCAGCTTCCAGGCGGCGGGCAGCGCGCCCATGGCGAGGGCGGCCTTCAGCGCGTCGCCTATGAGGTACGGCGTCAGGCCCATCGCCAGGGCCTGGCTGGGCGACAGATGCGCGGCCAGCGCGAGGTAGGGGACGCCCACCGCGTAGGTGACGGCGCTGCCGGCCACCATGACGCCGGCCATCCGCCACACGCCGCGGTCCGCACCCCGCCGGGCCAGCGCGCCCACGAGCGCCGCCGCCAGCGCCATGCCGAGGATGTAGCCGAAACTCGGCGCCGCCGCGCCGGACGACCCCTCCGCGAACCACGGAACACCGGCGACACCGGCCACTGCGTACAGCGCGAGCGCCAGGAAGCCGCGCCGCGCGCCGAGGGCCGTGCCCACCAGCAGCGCGGCGAAAGTCTGCCCCGTCACGGGCACCGGCGATCCGGGGACCGGCACGGACAACTGCGCGGCCAGGCCGGTCAGCGCCGCGCCGCCCACCACGAGGGCCACGTCACGCAGGCGCGACGCGGGGATGAGGTCGGCGAGGACCGGGTGGGTCCGTACGGCGGAAGCGGGGGTGACTGCGCTGGCCATCGGTGACTCCGCAAGGTGAGGGCGGTTCGGGACACCGTGACGTTAACCCGCCGCGCCCTCCCTGATCATCGTCCGTCGATCACAAAGGCGGGATCACAGCGTTTATGGCGTCCCCACAAGGAAGCTCCGTCAAGCGTGAGCTTCGTCACCCGGTTCTTAGTGGGGTTTCTCCAATCCAACTGAGGCGAACGCCGGCGGGATGCTGCGCCGTGGCCCCGACCCTTGGACGGCGGCCTCCTATGCTGCCCGCATGAGCGCTCCGTCCTCCCCCTCCCGCGTCGGCGTCGTCGGCGAGGTCCTCGTCGACCTGCTGTGGCGTTCCGGGGAGCGGCAGGTCACCCCGGCGCCGGGCGGCAGTCCCGCCAACGTCGCGGTCGGCCTGCGCCGACTGGGCCGGCCCACCACCCTGGTCACCACATGGGGCGACGATCCGCCCGGTGAACTGGTGCGCAGGCACCTGGAGTCCACCGGGGTCGAGGTCGTGCGCGCCGTGAGCCCGGCCGGGCGCACCACACTGGCGGTGGCCTACCTGGACCGGGACGGCTCGGCCTCCTACGACTTCCTGGCCGCGTGGGACCCGGAGCGGCTGGCGCTGCCCGCGGACACCGCCGTGCTCCACACCGGTTCGCTCGCCGCGGTCGTCGAACCGGGGGCGACACGGGTGCTCGAACTCTGCCGCGAGCTGCACGCCGTACCAGGGCGCACCGTCGTCGTCGACCTCAATGTGCGGCCCGCCGTCCAGCCCGACCGGCTCGCCTACCGCAGGGCGTGCCTGCGGCTGGCCGGCGTCAGCGACGTGGTCAAGGCCAGCGACGCGGACCTCGCCTGGCTCTTCCCCGGGCTCGCCCCCGAGGACGCGGCGCGGGCGTTGCTCGCCGAGGGACCGCGGCTCGCGGTCGTCACACTGGGCGCGCGGGGCGCGTTCGCGGTGACCGACGGCGGCCTCGTACGGGTGGCCGCCCCCGAGGTGGGCGTCGTGGACACCGTCGGGGCGGGCGACGCCTTCCAGGCGGCGCTGCTCGACGCGATCGCGGGCGCCGGCGTACCCGCCTCGCGGGACGCCCTCGTCGCCGTGCTGGAGCGGTGTGTCACGGCCGCGGCGCTCAACTGCACGCGGACGGGCGCGGATCCGCCGTCCCGCGCCGAGCTGGACGCGGCGCTCGCCGCGCGACGCGCCTGACGCCACCGGTCCGGCGGGGCGCCGGCGGCCGCGAAAAGCGCGGCACCGGGTGCCGGCCGTGGTTACCCTCGCATGATGAGCGAGACGCGGCTGACCGGACAGGTACTCGTCTTCGACGCGGACGACACGTTGTGGGAGAACAACGTGGTCTTCGAGCGGATCATAGAGGACTTCCTGGACTGGGTGGACCATCCCGTCCTGGACCGCTCGCAGATCAGGGCGCTGCTCAACGAGATCGAGGCGGCGAACGCGGTCGTGCACGGCTACGGCAGCAAGGTCTTCCTGCGCAGCCTCGGCGAACTCCTGGAGCGGTTGCGCGAAAGGCCGGTGACACCGGCGGAGCGCCGACGCGTGGAGGAGCTGGCGGTGGCCTTCGTGGAGCACAAGGTGGAGCTCATGCCCGGCGTGGCGAGCACGCTGGAGGAGCTGGGATCCCGCCACGAACTGCTGCTGCTCACCAAGGGCGACGACGAGGAACAGGCGCGCAAGGTGGCGGCCTCGGGGCTGGCGGACCGCTTCCTCGGGGTGCACATCGTGCCGGAGAAGGCCGCCGGCACCTATAGCGCGCTCCTGGCGGAGTACGGCTTCGCGCCGGGCAGGAGCTGGATGGTCGGGAACTCCCCGAAGTCGGACATCCTGCCCGCGCGTGAAGCCGGGATGAGCGCGGTCTTCATCCCCAATGTGAACACCTGGGTGCTGGAGCAGTCCGAGCTCGACCCGGCCGACGAGCGGGTGCTGCGGCTGACGGCCTTTCCCGAACTGCTCCGGCACTTCTGACCGGAGTCGCCGGCTCAGTCGAAGATCGGGCCCTGCTCGCGGGTCCGCTTGATCTCGTAGAAGCCCGGCGTCGACGCGACGAGCAGCGTGCCGTCCCACAGGCGCGCCGCGGCCTCGCCCTTGGGCGCCGGCGTGACGACCGGACCGAAGAAGGCGATCTGCTCGCCGTCGGCGCCGGGGACGGCGATGACCGGGGTGCCGACGTCCTGGCCGACCTTGGAGATGCCCTCCTGGTGGGAGGCGCGCAGCTCCGCGTCGTAGGTGTCGCTGTCGGCGAAGTCGGCGAGGTCGGTGGGCAGGCCCGCCTCCTCCAGAGCGGCGACGATCACGTCGCGGTCCTTGTGGCCCAGGCCCTGGTTGTGGATGCGGGTGCCCAGGGCGGTGTAGAGGGCGCCGAGCACCTCGCTGCCGTACTTCTGCTCGGCGGCGATGCAGACGCGGACCGGGCCCCAGGCCGTGGTCAGGAACTCGCGGTACTGCTCGGGCAGCTCGTCGCGGTTCTCGTTCAGCACCGCGAGGCTCATCACGTGCCACCGCACCTCGACGTCGCGTACCTTCTCCACCTCCAGCATCCATCGGGAGGTCATCCACGCCCAAGGGCATGCGGGGTCGAACCAGAAGTCCACCGGGGTGCGGGTGGTTGTGCTGTCGCTCACGTCTCTCTCCTCCGGGCACGGCATGAAGACACTGCACTTCACAGCGCCCAACGCCCTCGGCTCCATCTCCATTCCCGAGTCCCGCCGCCGGGCCCGACATGCGAAGATGCCTGACATGCGCAGGAAAGATCCCCGCGACGGCGTGCGAAGGATGGAGACCCCCCGTGCCCGGTGAGAACCTCACACGTGACGAGGCCCGCGAACGGGCACGGCTGCTGGCCGTCGACGGTTACGAGGTGGCCCTCGACCTCCGGTCGGCGCTGAACCCGCAGGAGCGGACGTTCCGGTCCGTGACCACGATCCGCTTCCGCTGCGCTGAGCCGGGCGCGTCCAGCTTCGCGGATCTGCTCGCCCCCTCGGTGACGTCGGTGACGCTCAACGGCCGCGCACTGGACCCGGCGACCGTGTTCGACGGGACGCGGATCGCGCTCGACGACTTGTCCGCCGAGAACGTCCTCGTCGTGGACGCCCAGTGCGCCTACAGCCGGACGGGCGAGGGTATGCACCGCTTCGCCGACCCCGAGGACGGCGAGGTCTACCTCTACACGCAGTACGAGCCGGCCGACGCCCGCCGGGTCTTCGCGAACTTCGAGCAGCCCGACCTGAAGGCGCCGTTCACCTTCTCCGTCACCGCGCCCGAGTCCTGGGTGGTGCTGGGCAACGAGCGCGTGGCCGAGGTCCTCGACGACGGCCTGACCCGGCGCTTCGCGCCGACCCGTCCGATCTCCACCTACATCACTGCGGTCGTGGCCGGCCCGTACCACATGGTCCACGACACTTACCGGCGCGTGCTGCCGGACGGCACGGAGTTGGAGATCCCGCTCGGTGCGCTGTGCCGCAAGGGGCTCGCCCGGCACTTCGACGCCGCCGAGATCTTCACCGTCACCAAGCAGGGCCTGGACTTCTTCCACGACCACTTCGGCTACCCGTACCCCTTCGGGAAGTACGACCAGGCCTTTGTGCCCGAGTACAACCTCGGCGCGATGGAGAACCCGGGACTGGTCACCTTCCGCGAGGAGTACGTCTTCCGCGGCAAGGTCACGCAGGCGTCCTACGAGGGCCGGGCGAACGTCATCCTGCACGAGATGGCGCACATGTGGTTCGGCGACCTGGTCACCATGCGGTGGTGGGACGACCTGTGGCTCAAGGAGTCCTTCGCCGACTTCATGGGCACGTTCTCCCTGGTGGAGGCCACCCGCTTCCAGCAGGGTTGGATCACCTTCGCCAACCGCCGCAAGGCGTGGGCCTACCGAGCCGACCAGCTGCCCTCCACCCACCCGGTCACGGCCGACATCCGCGACCTGGAGGACGCCAAACTCAACTTCGACGGCATCACCTACGCCAAGGGCGCCAGCGTGCTCAAGCAGCTGGTCGCGTACGTCGGGCGGGACGCCTTCCTGGAGGGCGCGCGCCGCTACTTCCAGCGCCACGCCTACGGCAACACCGAGTTGGGCGATCTGCTGTCGGTCCTGGCCGAGACCTCGGGGCGCGACATGACCGGGTGGTCGCGGTCCTGGCTGCAGACGGCGGGCGTCAACTCCCTGACGCCGCAGGTGACATACGGTGCGGACGGCCGGATCGCCGAACTGGCCGTGCTGCAGGAGGCGGCGCCCTCGCACCCCGAACTGCGGCCCCACCGGGTCGCCGTGGGGCTCTACCGGCGCACCGCGGAGGGCACGGTGGAGCGCTACGCGCGGGTCGAGGCCGACGTCGCGGGCCCGCGCACGGTGGTGGCCGAACTGGCCGGGGCGGAGCGGCCCGACCTGGTGCTGGTCAACGACGACGACCTGACCTACTGCAAGATCCGCTTCGACGAGGACTCCCTGGCCACGGTGCGGCAGCACCTGGGCTCGCTCGCCGACCCCATGGCCCGCGCGCTGACCTGGTCCGCGGTGTGGAACATGACCCGTGACGGGCTGATGCCCGCCCGCGACTACCTCGGCCTGGTGCTGCGCTTCGCGGGCGCCGAGACCGACATCGGCGTCCTGCAGGGACTGCACACACAGGCCCGCACCGCGCTGCACGACTACGCCGCGCCCGCCTGGCGCGAACAGGGCGCGAGCGAACTGGCGGAGGGCGCGCTGCGCGAGCTGCGCGCGGCAGCCCCCGGCAGCGGCCACCAGCTGGCCTGGGCCCGCTTCTACGCGGCCGTGGCCGCCGGGGACACCGGGGCGGAGCTGCTGCGCGGGCTGCTCGACGGCACCGAGAAGGTCGACGGGCTCGAGGTGGACCAGGAGCTGCGCTGGACGTTTCTGGGGGCGCTGGCCGCCGCCGGCGCGGCCGACGAGGCAGCCGTCGCGGCGGAGCTCGCCCGCGACGACACCGCTTCCGGCAAGCGGCACCAGGTGCGCTGCCTGGCCGCGCGGCCGTCCGCGGCTGTCAAGGAGCAGTGCTGGACGTCGGTCGTGGAGTCCGACACGCTCTCCAACGCGCTGGTCGAGGCCACCATCGCGGGCTTCGACCAGGCGGGCCAGCGCGAGCTGCTCGCCCCCTACGCGGACCGCTACTTCGACGCGATCGAGCGGATCTGGAAGGAGCGCTCGATCGAGATCGGCATGGCCGTCGTCCGCGGACTCTTCCCGCACCACCAGGACCGGCAGGCCACGCTCGACGCCGCCGACGCCTGGCTGAGCGGTCACACGGACGCCGCGCCGGCGCTGCGCCGGCTGGTCGCCGAGTGCCGTGACGACCTCGCGCGGGCGCTGCGGGCGCAGGAGCGGGACGCGGCGGCGGAAGCCGCCTGAGGCACCCCTTTGGGCGGGGAACCCTCCAGGAGGGTTCCCCGCCCGGAGGCGGAACGCTGCGGGAGGGGCACGCTCCCGGAGGGGGAACGCTGCGGGAGGGGCACGCTCCCGGAGGGGGCGCTCCGGGTGGGGCACGCTCCCGGAGGGGGCGCTCCGGGTGGGGCACGCTCCCGGAGGGGGCGCTCCGGGTGGGGCACAGGCACCGGTCACCCCTTCGGAGTACAGGGCTATGGGCCCGAACCCGGTGTTGCCACGGCATCCCCGGGTCCGGCCGCAGGTGACCGGGGGCTCTTCACCCGGATAGGTGAAAACGGCAGTCGGCAACCGAACGCCTGAACTTTAGTGTGGGGATGTCCGCATTTGTCGACAGAACGGTAACAGCCGTTAGGCTCCCGGAGGGATGCGGGAATCCACCCGCCATGAACCACAACATCCCCCTCAGCCCCCGCCCCCTCGACCACCTCTCCCGCACCCGGCCGACCGTGTTGTCGGCGCGCCAGTTGCGGGAGCACGGCGTCACCCCCGAGGCGCTGGCCGAGCGCTGCCGGCCCGGCGGCCCCTGGCAGGAGGTGCTGCCCCGGGTGTACGTCCTGCACCGCGGCCGGCCCACCGGCGAGGAGCGGGTCCAGGCGGCACTGCTCTACGGGGGCCGCGAGGCCATGGTCACCGGACTCGCGGCGCTCGCCCTGCACCGCTTCTCCTCGGTGCCGCCGCTGGTCGGCCTGGACCGGATCGACTTGCTGGTGACCCGGCAGCGCCGGCTGCGCGCCATCGGCGACGTCGGGCTGGTACGCACCCCCGAACTGCCCCGGCCGCGGGAGGTACAGGGTGTGCCCTGCGCGCCCCTGCCCCGGGCGCTGGCGGACGCGGTGGAGGAGCTGGACGACGCGCGGACGGTGCGCCTGTTGCTGACCGAGGCGGTGCGCGGCGGCCACTGCGAGGCGACGGCGCTGGTCGCTGAGCTGAGCCGGGCCCGTCTGCTGTCCCGGCCGCACGTCGTGGAGGCGGTGGACGCTCTGGTGGCCGAGGGCCGCGCGATCGCCGAGAGCCGGCTGTACGCGATGGTGCGCTGCTTCGGGCTGCCCGACCCGCTGTGGAACGTGGACCTGCGGCTGCCGGGCGGCCCGCACCTGGGCGGCGTGGACGCGTACTGGCCGGAGCACGCGGTCGCGGTGGAGCTCGACACGCGTGTGCCACGGCAGGCGGACGAGGCCCTGTGGGCCGGTTACGCCCGCAGGCGCGAGCACCTGGAGCGGCTCGGCATCACCGTCGTCCACATCACGCCGCGCAAGCTGCGGGAATCACTCGAGCAGCAGGCCGCCGTCGTCCGTACGGCCCTGATGGCGTCGGCCGACCGCACCCCCGCGTCCTGGGTGGTGGTGCTGCCGCGGTGAACCCGGCCGTCAGCGCTTCTCCGGCAGGGGTTCCACGTCGACTCCGCCCGGCTCGCCGGCGAGGGCCGTGCCGGACTCCCCCGCGGAGAAAGCCGGCCCGCCGGGCTTCGTCCCGGCGTATCAGCCCCCGCCCTCGCGTGATCACCTTGATGACACGGCGGCACACGGGACATGCCCCACCTCGGCTCCGCCCTGCCCCACCTCTGCTCCGCCCTGCCTTCGCCGCGGACGACGGCCCCTACCCTGGCGGGATGTCCGCCCCTCATGAACTGACCATGCTGGAACAGGCCGCGGCCATCCGGGCGGGCGAGTTGTCGCCCGTGGAGCTGACGGCCCACTACCTCGACCGGATCGAGCGGCTGGACCCCGTCCTCGGCGCCTACCTGACCGTCACGCCAGAACGCGCCCTGCAGGACGCACGGCGCGCCGAACGCGTTCTCACGGAGGACGGGCCGCTCCCGCCGTTGCTCGGCGTGCCGGTGCCGGTGAAGGATCTGACGCCGGTCGCCGGGGTGCGCTTCACCTCCGGGTCTGCGGTCTTCGCCGATCGGGTCGCCGACCGGGACGCGTACCTCGTCTCGCTGCTGAGGGACGCCGGGACGGTGCTGACCGGCAAGACCAACACCCCCGAGTTCGGGCTCCCCGCCTACACCGAGGGTGCCGCGGGCCCGCCGGCCCGCACCCCATACAACCTGACGCGCGGGGCGGGCGGCAGCAGCGGCGGCGCGGCCGCGGCCGTGGCGGCCGGGCTCGCGGCGGCGGCGCACGGCAGCGACGGAGGCGGCTCGATCCGCATCCCCGCGAGCTGCTGCGGTGTCGTCGGGCTGAAGCCCAGCAGGGGCCGGGTGAGCCCGGCTCCCGGGGGCGACGCGAGCGGGCTGGCCGTCAGCGGGCCCATCGCCCGCACGGTCCGCGACGCCGCGGCCCTGCTCGACGTGCTGGCCGTGCCCGCGCCGGGCGACCCCTTCCGGCTGCCGCCGCCGGAACGTTCGTTCCTGCGCTGGTGCGAGCGCGAGCCGCACCGGCTGCGGATCGCCCGCTGGGCGGTGCCTGACGTCCAGGGCGTGGCGGTCGACCCGCAGGTGCTGGCGGCGTACGAGCGCACCTCGGCGCTGCTGGCCGGGCTCGGGCACGAGGTAGTGGACGTGCCGCAGCCGCTCGCCCCCGGTGACCGCGACGCCTTCACCCCGGTGTGGGCCGTGCTGGCCGCGCTCACCCCCGTGGCGCCGGAGCGGGAGCGGGAGCTGCTGCCGCTCACCCGCTGGCTCCGGGCCCAGGGACGGGACGTGAGCGGCCTCGACTACGCCCGCACATTGGGCGTGATGCAGGGCGTGGGCCGCAAACTGGCCGAGGCCGCCGAGCCGTACGACGCGGTGCTCACCCCGACGCTGGCCCGGGTCCCGGCCCCGGTGGGCGGCCTGCGCGACGACGGGGATCCCGAGGCCGACTTCGCGGCGCAGCTGGCGTTCACGCCGTTCACCGCACCCTGGAACATCGCCGGTCTCCCCGCGGTGTCGCTGCCGCTCGAGTGGTCCCCGCAGGGGCTGCCCATCGGCATGATGCTCGGCGCCCGGCACGGCGAGGAGGGCCCCTTGCTGGCGCTCGCCGCGCAGCTGGAGGCCGCGTCCCCCTGGCGGGCCCGCACGGCCCGCGCGTTCGACGTACCGGGGGCCGCCCGCCAGCCGTCCGCCTGAGCACGCCGGGGAAGACACGGCTCCGGGTGTCCCGGGGGCGCCGCCGGCCGCTCCGTGCGGGTCTCCGGGGACGCGTGGGCCGGGTGCCGCCACCCGGTGGGAACCCGTGCACGGAAAGCGACTGCGCCGCCACGCGGTGGGTATGGCTGAGGCTGTCCGGAGAACGCGCACCCGCGATACGACGCCCCGGGAGGGCACCCCCATGACCGAAGCCGCCGACCGGGACAGACTCGCCGCGCTGCACGGCGTGGACGTCGCCTACCGCCCGTCGCCGGACCGCGAGGTGCGCGTGCCGGTCGAGACGGTCGTGGCGGTGCTGGCCGCGCTGGGCGTCGACGCCTCGACCCCGGCCGCGGTGCAGGGCGCGCTGGCCGCGCACGACCTCCAGGCCGGACGCCGGCTGCTCCCCCGCACCGTCGTGCTGCGCAGCGGCCGCCCCCTGCGGCACCCGCTGCCCGAGGGCACCGCGCTGCGGCTGACGGCGGAGGACGGCACCGAGACCTCCTGGGACGGCGGAGCGCCGCTGCCCGTAGGACGCCATGTGCTGCGGGCGCAGGCCCCCGACGGGCGCAGCGCCTCGGCGCAGCTCGTCGTGGCGCCGCAGCGGCTGCCCGGCCCCCCGCAGCGGGTCATGGGATTCATGGCGCAGCTGTACTCCGTGCTGTCCACGCGCTCCTGGGGCATGGGCGACCTCGGCGACCTCGCGGACCTGGCGGCGTGGACGGGCCGGACGCTGCACGCGGGCTTCCTCCAGGTCAACCCGTTGCACGTGGCCGTGCCCGGGCGTCCCACCGACCCGTCGCCGTACCGTCCGTCCTCACGGCGCTTTCCCGACCCGGTGTACCTGCGGGTGGAGGAGATCCCCGAGTACGCCTATCTCGGCCCCGACGACCGCGAACGGGCGGCCGATCTGCTGCGCAAGGCGGCCGTGCTGCGCGACTCGGTGCTGCTCAAGGACGCCCTGATCGACCGCGACGCGGTGTGGGGGCTCAAGCGCGAGGCGCTGGCGCTGGTCCGCAAGGTGCCCTTGTCCCCGGGCCGCCGGGCCGCGTACTGCGACTTCCTCGCGGAGCAGGGGCAGGCGCTGGACGACCACGCCACCTGGTCGATGCTGGCCGAGCTGCACGGCCCTGACTGGCGCCGCTGGCCCGCGGGGCTGCGCGACCCGCGTTCCGGGCAGGTGGCGCGGCTGCGCGGGGAACGTCTGGACGAGGTCGACTTCCACTGCTGGCTGGCCTGGCTGACGGACTCCCAGCTCGCCGCGGCGCAGCGCTCGGCGCGGGACGCCGGGATGGCCGTCGGCATCGTCCACGACCTCGCGGTCGGGGTGCACCCCTCCGGTTCGGACGCCTGGGCGCTGCAGGACGCCCTCGCCCATGGGATGTCGGTCGGCGCGCCGCCGGACGCCTTCAACGCCCACGGCCAGGACTGGGGCCTGCCGCCGTGGCGCCCGGACGCCCTGGCCGCCACCGGGTACGCGCCCTACCGCGATCTGCTGCGCCATGTGCTGCGGCACGCGGGGGGCCTGCGCATCGACCATGTGATGGGGCTCTTCCGCCTGTGGTGGGTGCCCGAGGGCGAGCCGCCGACCAGAGGCGCGTACGTCCGTTACGACGCGGAGGCGATGCTCGGGATCCTCGCGCTGGAGGCACGGCGGTCCGGCGCCGTCGTCATAGGGGAGGACCTCGGCACGGTCGAGCCGGGCGTCCGCGAGGAGTTGGCCGACCGGGGCATCCTCTGCACCTCGGTGCTCTGGTTCGAACGGGACTGGGAACAGGCCGGCGGCTCCTCCCGCGCCCGGCCGCTGCCGCCCGCGGCCTGGCGGGCGGACGCGCTGGCGACGGTGACCACCCACGACCTGCCGACGACGGCGGCCCGGCTGACCGGCGAGCACGTCGGGCTGCGGCACCGGCTGGGGCTGCTGACCCGGCCGCTGGAGGCGGAGCAGACCGAGGACGCGCGGGAGGTCGCGGAGTGGCTGGCGCTGCTCGGCCGGCTGGGGCTGCTGCCGGAGGGCGCCCGGGACGAGGAGGCGGTCGTCAAGGCCGTCCACCGCTTCCTGGCGCGGACGCCGTCCCGGATGGTCGGGGTGTGGCTGCCGGACGGGGTCGGTGACCGCCGTCCGCAGAACCTGCCGGGCACCTGGGACGAGTACCCCAACTGGCGGCTGCCGATCGCCGACCCTGAGGGACGGCCGGTCACCCTGGAGCAGCTGACGGCCTCGCCGCGACTGCACGCGCTGGCCCACGAGGTGCGGACCGCCATGGCGGCGCCCCCGGAGTCGTAACACCACCCCCCGGACGCGCGGGCCGTGGGAGGGTTCGCTACTTTGAGAGCGTGGACAAGCTCAACAAGAACGCCCTGCGCGCCGGTGCCGTGACGGCTGGTACGGCGCTGATGCTGCTGATGTCGTCCCCCGCGTTCGCGCTCAACCGCGACGACGGCGACGACCCGGGTCCCGGTCTGAGCGTGATCCAGACGCTGGGTCTGTACCTCGCCCTGCCGATCGTCCTGTTCCTGGTCATCGCGGGTCTGGTCATCGTGACCGACAAGTCCCGCAAGACGCAGGGCTGATCTTCTTCTCACTTCGCTGACCGGGTCGTGGAGCACCACGGCCCGGTTTCCGGCGTGCCCGGCACCATGTGACGGGGTTCCGGAGACCGACCCTGTGTGCCGGGTCGCGGGCGCGCGGGGGGCCGCGCGGGCGCTTTCCCCCCGACGGCCTCATCCGACGTGACGATGGCGTAGCGCACGGGCTGCGTCGCTCGGGCAGCGCACTCGCCGCGGCAAAAGAGCCCGGAAGACGCGAGGCCCCCTGCGGCGGTGTGCCGCAGGGGGCCTCGCGCTGCTCCGGGTGAGGATCAGCCGGCCGCCGCGTCCGCGGCCCGCGCCTTCAGGGCGCGCTCGACGCCGGCCCGGCACTCCGTCACCATGCGCCGCAGCGCGGGCGCCGGACCGGTCTTCGCCAGCCAGGCGTCGGTGGCGTCCAGGGTCTCCTGGGAGACCTGGAGCGCCGGGTACAGGCCGACGATGATCTGCTGGGCCATCTCGTGGCTGCGGGAGGCGAAAACGTCAGCGACCGCCTCGAAGTACCGCTGCGTGTAGGGCGCCAGCAGCTCGCGCTGGTCGGGCTCGGAGAAGCCCGCGATGACGGCCTCCTGGACGGCGTTGGTGAGCTTCTCCGCCTCGACGACCGAGGCCCACGCCTCGGCCTTCGCCTCGGCCGTCGGACGCGCGGCGCGCGCGGTGGCCGCGTGCCGCTCACCGGCCGCCGTGGCGTCCCGGCCGAGCTCCGCCGCGATGGCGTCCTCGTCGGCACGGCCGGTCGCGGCCAGCCGCTGCAGGAAGGCCCAGCGCAGCTCGGTGTCGACGGCCAGGCCCTCGATCGTCTCCGTGCCGTCGAGCAGCCCGGCGAGGAGGTCGAGCTGCTCCTTGGTGCGGGCCGTGGTGGCGAACGCCCGTGCCCAGGCGAGCTGGTGGTCGCTGCCGGGGGCGGAGGCCCGCAGGTGCTCCAGTGCCGCCTCGGTCCACCGGGCGAGGCCGGTCTCGCGCCAGCCGTCGGCGGCGTAGAGCTCCAGCGCCGTCTTCACCTGGCGGTGCAGGGACTGCACGACGCCGATGTCGGTCTCCTTGCCGATGCCGGAGAGCACCAGCTCGAGGTAGTCGCGGGTGGCGAGTTCGCCGTCGCGGGTCATGTCCCACGCCGCCGCCCACACCAGGGCGCGCGGCAGCGACTCGGTGAAGTCGCCCAGGTGCTCGCGGACGACGGCCAGCGAGGCCTCGTCGAGCCGCACCTTGGCGTAGGACAGGTCGTCGTCGTTGAGCAGCACGACCGCCGGCCGCTTGACGCCGGTCAGCTCGGGCACCAGGGTCAGCTCGCCGTCGACGTCCAGCTCGACGCGCTGGACGCGCACGAGCTTGCCGTCCTGGAGCTCGTAGGCGCCGACCGCGATGCGGTGCGGTCGCAGGATCGACTCGCCCTTGGCGCCGGCCGGCAGCGCGGGGGCCTCCTGGCGCACCGAGAAGGAGGTGATCGTGCCGTCGTCGGCGGTCTCGATCTCCGGGCGGAGGACGTTGATGCCGGCGGTCTCCAGCCACTTCTTCGACCAGGTCTTCAGGTCACGGCCGGAGGTCTCCTCCAGGGCGGACAGCAGGTCGGTCAGGCGGGTGTTCTTCCAGGCGTGGCGCTTGAAGTACGTCTGGACACCGGCGAAGAACGCGTCCTTGCCGACGTAGGCCACCAGCTGCTTGAGGACCGAGGCGCCCTTGGCGTAGGTGATGCCGTCGAAGTTGACCTGGACGTCCTGCAGGTCGTTGATCTCCGCCATGATCGGGTGGGTGGACGGCAGCTGGTCCTGCCGGTACGCCCAGGTCTTCATGGTGTTGGCGAAGGTCGTCCACGACTGCGGCCACGTGCTGCCGGGCGCGTCGGCCTGGCAGGCGATCGAGGTGTAGGTGGCGAACGACTCGTTGAGCCACAGGTCGTTCCACCACTCCATGGTCACCAGGTCGCCGAACCACATGTGGGCCAGCTCGTGGAGAATCGTCTCGGCGCGCCCCTCGTAGGCCGCGTCCGTCACCTTGGAGCGGAAGACGTACTGGTCGCGGATGGTGACCGCGCCCGCGTTCTCCATGGCGCCGGCGTTGAACTCCGGCACGAAGAGCTGGTCGTACTTGGCGAAGGGGTAGGGGAAGTCGAACTTCTCCTCGAACCAGTCGAAGCCCCGCCGGGTGACGTCGAAGATGGCCTCGGCGTCGAGGAACTCCGCGAGCGACGGCCGGCAGTACAGGCCCAGCGGCACGCTGCGGCCGCCCTCGCCCTCCCAGGTGCTGTGCACGGCGTGGTACGGGCCGACGATCAGCGCGGTGATGTACGTCGAGATGCGCGGGGTGGGCGCGAAGCTCCACAGGTCGTCGACCGGCTCGGGGGTCGGGGAGTTGGAGATCACCGTCCATCCGGCCGGCGCCTTCACGCTGAACGTGAACGTCGCCTTCAGGTCGGGCTGCTCGAAGCAGGCGAACACCCGGCGGGCGTCCGGCACCTCGAACTGGGTGTACAGGTAGGCCTGCTTGTCGACCGGGTCGACGAAGCGGTGCAGGCCCTCTCCGGTGTTGGTGTACGCCGCGTCAGCGACGACCCGCAGCTCATTGGCGCCTGCCTGCAGCGACGGCAGGGCGATGCGGCTGTCCGCGAAGACCTCGGCCGGGTCCAGCGCGGCGCCGTTGAGCACCACTTCATGGACCGTGGGGGCGACCAGGTCGATGAAGGTCGAGGCGCCCGCCTCGGCGGAGTCGAAGCGCACCGTGGTCACCGACCGGAAGGTGCCGCCCTCCTGGGCCCCGCTCAGGTCGAGCTCGATGTCGTACGCGTCCACGGTGAGCAGGCGCGCTCGCTGCCGCGCCTCCTCACGGGTGAGGTTGGTGCCGGGCACGTGTCCGTCTCCTTCGTCGAGTTTTCGGCCATCCTCGCATGCCGGAGCGGTGCGACGGTCAGGGGTTTTCCCTCGATGTGCCGGTGTGTCCCCGGCCGCCGCCCGACACCGCCGATGCGGCCACACGGGCTTCAGGGCGGTAGCGGCCCGTCCGCACGACGGCGGCCCTGCGGGCCTGACCGACCCTTTCGGCTGCGTTCTCGCCCGCACGCGAGGCCGCGCCGGCGTCGGGTCGGGGAAGGACTCCCACACCGGCGAGTGGGCGAGTCTTCATCACTGGCACGCAGCGCCGTGCGGACATCTCACTTCGGCAGCGCCGCGTCATCATTTCCGGTGCATTCGAGGCGCCGGACCGGAGCCGCCCGTCGGGCCAAAGCGAGGCGCGGCACTTCGCCTCCTCGCCGGTGCCGAGCAGTCGGACGTCGTCGGGGCGATGAGTGCAGAGGGCGCGACTCCCTCCACGGGGTGCCCGTCCTGCGCAAGGGCGGGTGCCGTCCGGCGACCTCCCGGCCGGAGAACTCGCACGGCCGTGATCACGTACGGCATTCGGCCGGGCCCTTACACCGGCAACCACGCGAGGCGCAATTCACTTCAGGCCGCAAAAGGTGACCGGAGAGTGAACACCTCGATCCATGCGGGTTGTCAGTGGCGCATGACGAGTGCATGATCAACGGGGCGTCCCGGGCTGCATCCCAGGACGCCTCGTCGCGACGAGCAGTACACCTGATCCCTGCAAGGAACAGGAGATACGCATGCCCATCCCCACCAGCATACGGCGCGTCGCGGTCGCACTTGCGGCGACCGCGAGCATCGGGCTAGTCGTGGCACCGGACGCCTCCGCCGCCGAGTGGACGTCGACAATCGCGAGCTGGGCCAAGGGCAACGAGTCCCACCGCTGGGCCGACGAGTCGTACTCGCAGCTCCAGTTCACCGGCTGCTTCGTGCAGAACGGGACCCAGGACGTCACCGTGGCGTACTACCGTGACGTGGCGGTGGCGGTGGACCCCAAGTACGACTCGAAGACGTTCACCGCGTGCTTCGGCAGCGGCACCAGCAACGGCGAGTGGACCGGCCTGCCGTCCGGTGACTACTACTTCAAGGCCATGGACGTCGGCGGAGGCGGCCTGCTCTGGGTCAGCAAGGTGTACGTCGACACCACCCAGGCCGACTGACGGTCCATCATCAGGCGGGTCGCGCGGCAGTGTGCCGTGCGGCCCGCCGCGACTGGAGAAAATCGTGACGCTTCGCAGTCACCTTAGGATCGGCAGCCCCATCTGGCTGGGCCTTCTCCTCATGTGCTTCACCGTCTACTACTACCTGGACGTGGCGGCCGAGTGGAGCGATCCCCATGGCATCGGGTGGGCCCCCGGAATCGTGGCCACCGCAGTGGGGTCACCTTCCTCCTTCGGCACGGCCTTCGTGGCCGTGATGGCGGCCTGGGAAGCGGGCCGGCTCGCCCGGGCCGGCTTCTGGGAACTGGCCCCGGCACGCACCCGGGCCCAGGTGGTCGCACGGCAACTGTGGCCCGCGGTGACCATGGCGTGGCTCGCCGCCGTGGCCCCGGTGGTGGTGGCGCTCGTCCAGAACCGGACAGTCCCCGACGGCTGGAGTCTCCTCCCGCTGGGCACGGTCCTCGTCGACCTGGCCCTGTGGGCGGTGGTCGGATTCGTGGCGGGGAGCAAGGTGAGTCCCCTGATCGCAGCGCCGGCTGTGGGCGTTGTGTCGTTCCTGCTCGTCGCGACCTCTGTCGCAGTCGACCCCGCGTGGTGGCGGCACGTCGCGGGAATGATCTCGGAGCCGCCGACGCCGGGCGAAACCTACAGCCTGACGGCGGCCACGGTACCGGTCCTGTTCACCGGCGGCCTGGCGGTCGCCGCCGTACTCTTCTGGGTCCTGGCGGCGCCACGGACCGCGCGCGTCGCGGCGGCCCTCGTCCTCGTGGCCGCCACGACGCTGGGCGCGAGCCGGATCGTGGACGGCTGGGGCTACTTCGGCGGCATGCGCACGCAGGCGGTGCCGTTGAGCTGCGCCGGGCACGCCCCCGAGATCTGTGTGGCGGCCTCGAGCAAGGCCGGGCCCGAGACTCTCCGGGCGCAGGTCGCCAAAACCGTCGAGCGGCTCGGCAGCGCGGGTGTCGCCCAGCCGCCCGCACGGGTCGTCGACACCGCGGTGGAGGGCAGATACCCGGAGCGGTCGTCCGCGCGGGTCTGGCACGTCCCGCTGACCGCGTCCGCCCGCAGAGGCGACCTCGGCTATCAGGTGATGCGCAACGCGGTCCGCTTCCCCTGCCGGGCACCCCAGCAGGCGTGGGTCCGCGTCGTCCTCGCCTGGGCGGCCGAGCGCACCGGGCAGACGGCCCCGTACGAGAAGGCTCTGAGGGCGGACCCTTTCTTCAACACCGTGATCTGGCAGAAGGACCGGAAGCAGGTGGCCACGGTCCTCGACCTGCCCGAGTCGGGACAGCGCGCCTGGTTCGCCCACGGTCTGGACGCCGCATGCGCGAAGGGGGGCGCCGCATGACGCTCTGGATCCGCTGCCGCAGAGCGACGACCACGCTTCCGGCCGGGTGCGCGGCCGCCTTCGTACTGGCGCTGCTGCTCGGAGGCAGCGCTGTGCCCCTGCCGGCCCTCACGCTCGGTGGCACGGCCACCGTCCAGCTCAACCAGTTCGTCCCGGTCCTCGTGGCGGCGGTACTCGCGTACTGCCTGGACACGCGGATCCCGGCGGCGGAGGCCAGCGGCATCCGCAGGATCCGGCGCCTGGACGCGGCACTCGTCCTCGGGGTGATCGCCCTCCTGGAGCTGGCGGGCGCCCTGACCGCGCTGGCCCTCGACGAACCGTCCACGCATCCGCTGTGGACACTGGGCCGCAACACCGCGTGCGCGGCCGGCCTGCTGCTCCTGGCGCGCCCGTGGCTGCGCGGAGCGGCGGTCATGGTCCCCGTGGCCATGGTCTTCGGTGTGGTGCTCTTCGGTTACCGGCGGCCCACCGACCCCTACCCGTGGGGCTTCGTCCTGGAGCCCGCCACATCGCCGTTCGCGGCAACCGCGTGCATCGTGATCGCGGCCGCAGGCGTCGCCACCCACGTTCTCGCCGCGAAGAAGGAGGAACTGTGAGCCTTCGCTATGACTCCTGCACCTACACCTACGGACGTCGCAAGCGGCCCGTCCTGGACGGGTTCACCTACGAGGTGCAGCCGGGACTCACGGTTCTGCTCGGCCCCAACGGTGCCGGCAAGTCCACCTTGCTGCGGCTGGGCGCCTCCGTCACCACACCCCGGTCCGGCAGCGTGAGCCTGGGAAGGCTGCAGGGCGGCAGCCGGGAGTTCCGGCGGAATGTCGCCTGGATGCCGCAGCACATCGCCCCCGTGCCGTCGCTGACCGCACGCGAGTACGTGGCCTACGTCGGCTGGCTCAAGGGCATGAGCCGCCGGGAGGCCTGGGACGCCGCCCGGGGCGCCCTGCGCCAGGTGGAACTCGGTGACAAGGAGAACGAACGCACCAGCGACGTCTCCGGCGGACAGTTGCGCCGCATCGGAGTGGCGGGCTCCCTGGTGCACGGCGCGCGGGTGCTGCTGCTCGACGAACCCACGGCCGGCATGGACCCCCGCCAGCGACGTGTCTTCCGCGACCTGCTGCGCGGCCTGTCCGAGAACGTGGCGGTGCTCCTGTCCACGCACGATGTCGCCGACCTCGCCGAGGAGGCGGACCAGGTGGCCGTGCTGGAATCCGGTCGCCTGCGCCACTCGGGCACGACGGCCTCGTTCCTCGCCCTCTGCCCGCCGGACGTCCCCGGCGCAAGGGCAGCCGAAGGCGCTTACAGCGCGCTGCTGGAAGGGTTTCCGAGCTCGCTCCTGTGACGGTCGCGTCCTCCGAAATGGTCAACGGTGTCGGCGGGGCGACGGTCGACGGGGCAGCGGGGCCGGGGAACGGCCGCGGTCCGACCCCCATGCCCGGGGGGACCGCTCGGTGCTGATGCTCGCCACGCTCGTGGAGCGGAGCCCGGACCGCACAGGGATCCCGGCAACGGTGCCGCTGACCGGCCGTCCACCGCGACGGCAGGAACCCGGCAGGGTCCAGCGCGGCGCCGTTGAGCACCACTTCGCGGACCGTGGGGGCGACCAGGTCGATGAAGGTCGAGGCGCCCGCCCCGGCGGAGTCGAAGCGGTGCGCGTCGCCATGGGCGCGGCGGCGTGGGCGGTGCGGCCGTGCCGCACCGTCGGCTGTCCCGGCCCTGGGGGGACCCACTCCGTCGGCCGCCCCGGCCCCTGAGGGACCCACCGGCGGCGCCTCCGTTCCCCGGGGAGTGTTGTGCGGCGGCCGCACCCCTGCCACTATTCACTCAGTACATGTACGAAGTGAATAGGAAGGGGGGTGTCGCGTGAGCACCGGCAATGTCCTGCTCGGGCTGCTGGCCGCCGGCCCCGCCCATGGCTACGAGCTCAAGCGGCGGCACGACGAACGCTTCCCCCAGGCCCGGCCCCTCGCCTACGGCCAGGTCTACACAGGCCTTCAGCGCCTGGTGCGCGACGGCCTCGCCGAGGTCGACGCCACGGAGAGCGAGGGCGGCCCGGAGCGCACCGTCTACCGGCTCACCGAACACGGCTCGCTGACGCTGCGCGCCTGGGTCGGCGAGCCCGTACCGCCGGCGCCCGTCAGCGCGGCCAACGAGATCTTCGCCAAGGTCACGGCGATCATGGCCTCCGGCCACGGCGACCCGGCCGCCTTCCTGCGTCTGCAGCGCGCCGCGCACCTCGCCCGGATGCGCGAGCTCACCGCGGTGAAGACGGCACCCGGCACCCCGCTGTCGGCCGTGCTCTCCGCCGACTACGCCCTCACCCATCTCGACGCCGACCTGCGCTGGATGGACAACGCCGCGCAGCGCCTCGGCGCACTGGCCGAGGAGGTCACCTCACCATGACCACGCCCCTGCTCGAGGCCCGCGGCCTCGTCAAACGGTACGGCGCCACCGAAGCCCTGCGCGGCGCCTCGCTGCGCCTGATGCCCGGGGAGATCCTTGCCGTCACCGGGCCGAGCGGCAGCGGCAAGTCCACCCTGCTGCACTGCCTGGCGGGCATCGTCCGGCCGGACGAGGGCGAGGTCCGCTACCTGGGCGGCAGCGCCGGCGGGGAGCGGATCGACCAGGCCGGTGAGAACCGCCGCTCCACACTGCGGCGCACCGACTTCGGCGTCGTCTTCCAGTTCGGCCAGCTCGTCGGGGAACTGACGGCCGTGGACAACGTGGCTCTGCCGCTGCTGCTCGCCGGCGCCTCGAGGGCCGCCGCCCACGAGAGGGCCGGCACCTGGCTGGAACGCTTCGGCGTGCGGGGTCAGGCCGCCCTTCGGCCGGGCGAGATGTCGGGCGGGCAGGCGCAGCGGGTGGCCCTGGCCCGCGCGATGGTCACGGGGCCGAAGGCGGTCTTCGCCGACGAGCCCACCGGCGCGCTGGACTCACTCGCGGGCGAGCAGGTCATGACCGCCCTGGTCCACGCCTCCCGCGAGTCCGGCACCGCTGTGCTGCTGGTCACGCACGACGCACAGGTCGCGGCGTACGCGGACCGCGAGGTGACGGTGCGGGACGGGATCGTCGAGGGAGAGGACGAGCATGCCGCGGAGGTGACCCGGTGAGGGGGCTGCGGACGGACGCCCGGCTGGCCTGGCAGGTGCTGCGGGGCTCCCCGCCCAGCGAGTGGTGGCGTCTGGCGCTCACCGCGCTGGGGGCGGCCCTCGGCACGGGCTTCGCCCTGGCGGCCGCCGTCGTGGCCGCGATCGGCACTCGCGACGACGGGCCTCCCCGGTACACCAACAACCTCCTCAACGAGGCGGGACTGCGGCCGGGGGTCATCGCCGTGCTCCTGCTGCTCCTGCTGCCGGTCTTCGCCTTCCTCGGCCAGTGCACCCGGATCGGCGCGCTGCGGCGGGAGCACCGGCTGGCCGCGCTTCGGCTGTCCGGGGCCACCCCGCGGCAGGTGCGGCGGATCGCCGCCCTGGAGACGGGCGCCGCCGGCGGTCTGGGGCGGTGGCCGGGCTGGTGGGCTTCCTGGCCCTGCGCGGAGTGCTCTCGGCGGTGCAGGACGAGGGCAGGGCGCTCACCTGGCCCTCCGACGTGCCCGTGCCGTGGTTTTCCGCCGCCTTCGTGGTCCTCGCAGTGCCGCTGCTGACCACTCTGGAGGCGCGGTTCGCCCTTCGCCGGTCGGCCACCGACCCCTTGGGCGTGATCGCGAAGCGCCGCCCGCCGCGCGGCGGTGCGCTCCGCTGGCTGCTGGGCCCGGTGGCGCTGCTCGCCGTCATCGCCCTGTCGACGGCGGGGTCGCGGGTGGCGCTGGACCGCGTGCCGTTGGAGGTGGTGACGCCGGTCCTCCTGGCCCTGTACGTCTACGGGCTCCTGCACAGCAGTGCCGGGCTCGCGATGTTCACCGGGCGGCTGGCCGCGAGGTCGGGCCGGCCGTCGCTGCTGATCGCCGGCGAGCGGCTGCGCTCCGATCCCTGGGCCGCGGCCCGGGCCCACTCGGTGCTGATGCTCGCCGCGCTGGTGGGGGCGGGCTGGGTGGCCACGCGCCGCGCGGTGCTCGAGACGCTGCGCGCGGAACCCGGCTACCGCGCCGAGGCGGTGGCCTTCCACACCACCGGCTGGAACCTGGTGGGGCTGGCCGTCCTGGTCGGCAGCGCGGTCACCGTGAGCGGCGTGGCGGTGGGGGTGGTGGAGTCGCTCATGACCCGCCGGCGGACCCTGGCCGCGCTGTCCGCGGCGGGCACGCCACGGAGGGTGCTGTGGCGGGCCACGCTGCTGGAGACCGCGCTGCCGCTGGCCCCGGCGCTGCTGCTGGCCGCCGGCAGCGGCCTGGCGCTCGTCGCTCCCTTCGTGCTCCACGGCATGCGCAGCTCCCTGGCGCTGATGGAACCGGCCCTGCTCACGGGCGGCCTCCTGGCCGCCGCCCTGCTGGCCACCGCCGCCGGCCTGCCGCTGCTGCGGCGCACCGTGCACCCGGCGCAGTTGCGCCACGAGTAGGGGCGCGAGGGCGCCGGCAGGAGGCCCAGGACCGGCACGGGGGTGCGGTCCTGGGCCCGAGCCCGGCCCGGGGCTCCGAGCCGGTCCGGCGTGGTGGAGGTGCCGGGGACGGTGGAAAAGACGTCTTCACGGCAACATGAAGGCCCGGTCTCAGGCGGATATGCCGTCGATCCGGGCCATGGCGTCCTCCGCGCCGAATGCCTGCAGGTAGGGCATCCAGCGCGGGTCCCTATGCCCCGTCCCGATGATCCGCCAGGCGAGGCCCGACGGCGGGGCCGGCTGGTGGCGCATCCGCCAGCCGAGTTCGGCGACATGGCGGTCGGCTTTGAGATGGTTGCACCGGCGGCACGCCGCGACCACGTTGTCCCACGTGTGCTGGCCCCCGCGGCTGCGCGGGATCACGTGGTCGACGCTGGTTGCGACGCCTCCGCAGTACGCGCACCGGCCGCCGTCCCGAGCGAACAGCGCCCGCCGGGTCAGGGGCACGGGGCCGCGAAAGGGGACTCGGACGAATTTGGTGAGCTTGACGACGCTTGGAGCCGGGACGGTACAGGTCGCGCTGTGCATATAGGCGCCGGATTCCTCGAGGCACACGGCCTTCTTGTTCAGCACGAGGATGAGCGCGCGGCGGAGCGGTACGACGCCGAGCGGCTCGTACGACGCGTTGAGGACCAGGACATGCGGCACGGGTGCCTCCTTTTACGCCGGCGGCGCGTGGCTCGCGCCGGGACGATCTGCCCACAGTCTCTCCGGAAGCCCGGTCGCGGCGCCACCATGACCGGGTAACGGAGCGAGGGTGTTTTCAACCACACCCCTTGTACATGCCCTGAATCACCGCACGTCGCTCTCGAACAACACAACGGAGCCGAGCGCCTACCCCGTTAGTGTGGGAAGCCTGCCCAACCCGGAGGTTTCCGCCCGTGTCCCCATCGCCGTCCACCGCCACGACGATCGACGACGCCCAGAAGAGCGCGACCGACGCCGCCGACTACATCAGCCGGAACTGGGCGGACTGGCTGTCCGCCGGACTGCGCATCCTGCTGATCCTGGTCATCGCCCTGGTGCTGCGGTCGGTGGTCCGCCGCATGATCACCAAGCTCATCGAGCGTATGAACCGCGGCGCCGAGGTCGCGGCGACCAGTGCCCTCGGCGGACTGCTGGTCAACGCCGAGCGGCGGCGGCAGCGCAGTGAGGCGATCGGCTCGGTGCTGCGCAGCGTCGCCTCGTTCGTGATCTTGGGTACGGCGGCGCTGACCGTGCTGTCCGTGCTGAACATCAACCTGGCCCCGCTGCTGGCCAGCGCGGGTGTGGCCGGTGTGGCGATCGGCTTCGGCGCCCGGAACCTCGTGACCGACTTCCTCTCCGGCGTCTTCATGATCCTGGAGGACCAGTACGGCGTCGGGGACGTCATCGACGCGGGCGTCGCCAGCGGCACCGTGGTCGAGGTCGGACTGCGGGTGACCAAGCTGCGCGGCGACAACGGCGAGATCTGGTACATCCGCAACGGCGAGGTCAAGCGGATCGGCAACCTCAGCCAGGGCTGGGCGACCGCCGTGGTGGACGTCCAGGTCGGCTACGGGGAGGACCTGGACCGGGCCCGCACGGTGATCGAGGAGACGGCCGCCGCGATGGCCAAGGAGCAGCCGTGGGACGAGATGCTCTGGGAGCCGGTCGAGGTGCTGGGCCTGGAGTCGGTGACCTCGGAATCGGTGCTGATCCAGGCGCAGGCCAAGACCATGCCGGGCAAGGCGGCGGCGGTGGCGCGAGAACTGCGCTGGCGGGTCAAGCGCGCCTTCGACGCGGCCGGGATCTCGATCGTCGGCGGTACTCCGCAGGCCGCGGAGGAGGACGAGCCGGCCGACCCCGCGGCCGCCGTCGCCCCGCCCTCCGCGCTGGCGAACCCGGCGTCCCCGCAGGCG